>NZ_JBFAJA010000022.1:0-136050 GCF_040654975.1 Dactylosporangium sp. NPDC050588
GCGACGCCAAACATGGCTGGATCCGCCTGGAGCACAACGCCGACGAGAACAGCCACGACGGCCGCGGCCCCACCCGCCGCGCGGCCGCCGCGGGGGCGACCGCGGCGGACGCCTCCACCCGGGCCGCTGCCGCCCGGGACCGGGCCGGCCACGCGGACCTCGACTCGCCGGGCCACGGCCTCGCCGGCCTCCGCGAACGCGTCGACTCCGCCGGCGGCACCCTGACCATCGGCAACCGCGACGGCGGCGGGTTCGTCCTGCGAGCCACCACCTGACCGTGCCACCCCGTACGCACACCAGGAACTGCCGTTCGAGCAGCTCGTGCCGAGCGCTGGGCCCTCGTCACGGCGGCACCGTATTGCGGTTGCCCGCGGCCCGGGCGGCGGGCAGGCTCCGACCGATGGAGGCACCTCCCGTCCCGGACGGATCGCAGCGGCCGGGCCGCGTCGGCGGAGCAGCTCAGGCGGCCGGCACGGACGGGCCGGCCGGAGCCGCGCCCGCCGCCGCGACACCGGCCGTGACCGACGGCGGTCAGCGACTGATGCCGGTGGTGCCAGGTGCGGACGGCACAGGAAGGACCGGATCGTGACAAGCACGGACAACAGGCCGCCGAGGTGGGTCGACGAGGCGTTGCCGGCGACGGTCCGGGCGAAGGCGGAAGCTGCCGGCGCGCACGACTGGCTGCGGCGGCTGCCCGAGCTGGTCGCCGACATCGAGGCGGACTGGGCCATCCGCGTCGGGCGGGTGTACACCGACGCCACCGAGGCCTTCGTCGCCGACGCCACCATGACCGACGGCACGCCCGCGGTCCTGAAGCTGATCGTGCCGCGCGCGGGCAACGCCGCGGCCAACGAGGTGACGGTGCTGCGGCTCGCGGACGGCGACGGGTGCGCGCGGCTGCTGCGGCACGACGTCGCCCGGGACGCACTGCTGCTGGAGAAGCTCGGCCCGAGCCTCTTCGAGCTGGGGTTGCCGGTCACCACGCGCCACGAGATCCTCTGCGACGTCGCGAGCCGGGTGTGGCGGCCGGCACCGGACGCCGGGCTGCCGACCGGGGCTGCGAAAGGCGCGTGGCTCACGACCTTTCATCACCGGGGCGTGGGAGCGGCTGGACCGGCCCTGCGCCGAACGCACCGTCGCGCACGCACTCGCCTGCGCCGAGCGTCGCGTCGCCGCCCACGACGACGAACGGGCTGTCCTCGTCCACGGCGACGTCCACGAGTGGAACACGCTGCGCGCCCCCGACGGCTTCCGCCTCGTCGACCCTGACGGGTTGCTCGTCGAGGCGGAATACGACCTCGGTGTCATCATGCGCGAAGACCCGGTGGAGCTGATGGCGGCCGACCCCCGTGACCGCTCGCGCTGGCTCGCGGCCCGCACCGGCCTCGACGAGAGGGCGATCTGGGAGTGGGGTGTCGTCGAACGCGTCTCGACGGGCCTCGTCCTGGTCCAGGTCGGCCTCCAGCCGGTGGCCGCCCAGATGCTCGCAGCCGCCGACACGATCGCCGCGATGCGCACCTGACACCTCCAAGAGCAGTGGTGAGATCGATCGGGTCGAAGTCTGGCGGGCCGGCCGGCGGCCGCCCGCCGGTTGATCAGGCGCGCGAGAGCAGGACGCGGGCGGCTACGTTGCGGGTGGCGATCCCGAGCCGCGTCTTCGGGATCAGCATCGTCGCGGCGAGGCCGGCGGCGCGCTGCTTGGCGTCGGTGCGGGTGCGGTGAGCTGCCTCGTACACCATGAACGCCGACGCATGGTCGGACGGACTCGCCGCGAGTGCGGTCGCGAGGGTGTGCGCGCCTGCCATGGCGAGGCTCGAGCCGTCGCCGAACAAGGAGACACAGGACGCCGCGTCGCCGAGCAGCGTCACCCGCCCCTGTGACCAGGACGGCAGGCGGACCTGGCTGACGGAGTCGAAATAGAGGTCGGGTGTCGCCTGCAGCCTGGCGAGGAGCTCGGGGACCCGCCAGCCGGCGCCCGCATAGGCGTCCGTGACGATGCGCTTGTGCTGGGCGGTGTCGCGGTGGTCGAAGCCGTCGACCATCGGACCGCGGAAGATGAACGCGACCATCGGCCGGCCCGTGGACGGATGGATCGACACGAGCCTGCCGGGCGTGTTGTGCATCAGCACGTCGCGCGGATGGTCGGCCGGCTCGTCCAGTGGCATCGTCGCCACCCAGACGCCCATGTGCCGCACGAACTCGCGCTCGGGACCGAAGACGAGCCGGCGCACCGCGGAGTGCAGGCCGTCGGCGCCGACGAGGAGATCGAAGCGACGCGGCGCGGCCCGCTCGAACGTGACGTCGACGCCGCTCGTGTCCTGTGACACCGACGTGATGGTGTCGTCCCAGAGCAGCTCGGCGTCGCCGCGGGCGGCCTCCTGCAGGATCTTGGCGAGGTCGCCTCGGGGAAGCTCGACCTCACTGTTGCCCGCCGCGCTCTTGGAGCTCGGCATGGGGATGCGGCCGGCCGGGCGGCCCTTGGCGTCGATGACGAGCATCGAGGTGGCGTGGGTGGCGGCGGCCCGCAGCTGGGGCATGATGCCCAGCTCCTCGGCCACGGGCAGTGCCGGGCCTCGCACGTCGACCGGATTGCCGCTGGAGCGCAGGCCGCTCGCGCGCTCGACGATCGTGGGCCGGAACCCGCCGCGGGCCAGGAAGTGGGCGAGTGTCGGGCCGGCCACGCCTGCGCCAGAGATGAGGACGGTGGGAGGAGTCATGCCACCACGATAGCTGCATCCAGTGCAGAATTGCAATGAGTGCGAGTCGGCAGTTGATGCGGTACGATGTCGGCATGAGCTTGCGTGACCGCAAACGCGCCCGAGTCCGGCAGTCCCTCGTCGACGCCGCGACCGAGCTGTTCGAGCGGGACGGTTATGAGCGCACGACCGTGGCCGACATCGCCGCGGCGGCGGACATCGGCACGCGCACGTTCTTCAGCTACTTCGCGAGCAAGGAGGAGCTGCTGTTCCCCGAGAGCGACCGCCGGGTCCAGGCGACGGTCGACGCGATAGCCGCCCGCGACCCGGAGGACTCGCCGGTCGAGGTGCTGATCCGCGCCCTGTATCTGACCGGCGTCGACAGCGACGACCTGACCGACCGGCTGGCGGCGTTACGGCTGCGGCTGATCCGGGAGGTGCCGGCGGTGCGGGGGCGGGCGCTGCAGATCCAGCTGGACGCCCAGCAGCAGATCGCGGCGCATCTGGCCGAGGCGTTCCCGGAGCAGCTGGACCGGGTCAAGGCGGGGGCGTTGGTCGGGGCTTTCGTCGGGGCGGTGACCGGGGCGGTGCAGGTGGTGATGGAAGACCTGCCGGCGCATCACGACCCGAAGGAGATGCGGGCGGCGGTGGAGGAGGCGACCGGCGTGGCGCTGCGGCCTTGGATGACGACGCGGCCTCACTAGGTCCCGATGGGGGTGGGACAAACGTCATCGTCTCGCACGCCGCCGGGCCAGCACGCCGGGCCAGCACGTCGACGCAGCACGCTGGGCCAGCACGTCGGTCTGGCAGGTCGAGGCAGCGCGTCGAGCCAGCGCGTCAGGCTAGCGGGTCGAGGCAGCGCGCTGGGCCAGCACGACGAGGCAGCACGTCGAGGCAGCACGTCGAGGCAGCACGTCGAGGCAGCACGTCGGGCCAGCAGGTCGAGGCAGCGCGCTGGGCCAACACGACGAGGCAGCACGTCGAGGCAGCAGGTCGAACCAGCACGACGAGGCAGCACGTCGGGCCAGCACGACGAGGCAGCACGTCGAGGCAGCACGTCGGGCCAGCACGACGAGCTAGAACGTCGAGCCAGCACGTCGAGGCAGCGCGCCGGGCTGAGAGGTCGAACCAGCAGGTCAAGGCAGCGCGCTGGGCCAGCACGACGAGGCAGCAGATCGAGCCAGCGCGTTGGGCTAGCACGACGAGGCAGCACGTCGAGCCAGCGCGGCGGGCCAGCACGACGAGACGGCCGGGTGGAGCCGGGTGGAAGCGGTGAACCGCGCCGGACGGGTGACCTGGGGAGGGCGGTCGGGCATGATCGTGGCACAGTGGCACGAGTACGGGAACAGCACGGAAACGGACAAGGGGGACAAGCGATGAACAGCTTCTTCGATAGGGTGAAGGACCTCGCCGACCAGCACGACGACAAGGTTGACGCCGCGCTGGAGAAGGTGGGCGACATCGTCGACGACAAGACCGGCGGCAAGCACACGGAGCACATCGAGAAGGCCGTCGACGCCGCGCAGCAGCACACCGGGGGCGGGGACTCCACCAAGCAGTGAGCGGAGGTCAGCCGGCCGTCTTCTTCGCGGCGGAGTAGGCCAGGTGCAGGAAGTCGGCGCCGGCGATCGCGGACGCCACGGCCATGCCGAAGCGGGTCGCGCGGGGGGCGAACACGAGGCCGGCGCCGAGGCCTGACGCGACCCAGACCGCAGTACAGAACGGGCAGGTCAGGAGCTCGCCGAGGGCGTGCTGGACGCCGTGGCCGCGGGGGGTCTCGTTGACCTCCGCGGAGCCCGCGGCGCTCTCGAACTTGGTGACGGAGGCGCGCAGCGGGCTGGTGACGGCGTCCTTGGTGATGAGCCGGGACAGCTTGTGGGTGGCGACGGCCAGCAGGGCCACGTCGGTCGGGGCAGGGCGCTCGGGGAGCCGCTTTCCCGTGAGTTTGGCAACACCGGCGGCCGTGGCGACGGCGGCGCCGAAGACGGCCATGACGGTGGCGTACCCCCGCAGCGGACGCTCATCGGGCGCCTTCCGCGCATAGGTGGCCGCGGTCCGGACATCGACGTCTGCCATGGATTGGCAGCTACCCGGACCGTCCGAGCCGCAAACCAGGTGATCGTCTCGGGTACGATGGGTCCGCACCGTCGGCCCCCGCGCCGCGACACCACCGTCAGCGCCGGGCAGGACGACCCCTCAGACGTTCGGAGACTTCATGGCGGTCCGCCGCCTCATCCCTGCATCCTCGTCGGCGACCTTCGCCGATCTCGGCGTCCCAGCACCGCTCGTCGCCGCGCTCGCCGCCAGCGGCGTGACTGAGCCGTTCCCGATCCAGACGGCCACGCTGCCGGACGCGATCGCCGGTCGTGACGTGCTCGGGCGGGGTCGCACCGGCTCCGGGAAGACGTATGCGTTCGTGCTGCCGGTGCTGATCCGGCTCGCCGCGAGCCGGGCACCACGACGCCCCGGACGCCCCCGGGCGCTGGTGCTCGTGCCGACCAGAGAGCTCGCGACGCAGGTCGAGGCCGCGATGGCCCCGCTCGCGCAGGCGCTGTCGCTGCGCACGCAGGTCGTGTTCGGCGGCGTGGGGGCCAACCCGCAGATCGCCGCGTTGCGCGCCGGGGTCGACGTGCTCGTCGCCTGCCCCGGGCGGCTCGACGACCACGTGCGGTCCGGTCACGCGCGCCTCGACGACATCGAGGTCACCGTCCTGGACGAGGCCGACCACATGGCCGACCTGGGCTTCCTGCCGGTGGTCCGCCGGCTGCTGGACGCGACGCCCGCCGACGCGCAGCGCCTGCTGTTCTCGGCGACGCTCGACGCCGGCGTCGACGTGCTCGTCCGCCGGTACCTGAGCGACCCGGTGACGCACAGTGTCGACCCGGTGGCGGCGCCGCCGGTGGACATGACCCATCACGTGCTGCACCTGCGGGACGAGGACCGGTTCCCGGTGCTGGTCGAGCTGACCGCCGCGCCCGGGCGGACCGTGGTGTTCACGCGCACGAAGCGCGGCGCGAAGACCCTGGCGCGCAAGCTGGTCGCCGCGGGTGTGCCGGCCGTGGAGCTGCACGGCAACCTGGCGCAGAACGCCCGCGACCGGAACCTGACCGCGTTCTCCGACGGCAGCGCCCGCACGCTGGTCGCGACCGACATCGCCGCGCGGGGCATCCACGTCGACGACGTCGCGCTGGTCATCCACGCCGACCCGCCGGCGGAGCACAAGGCCTACCTGCACCGGTCGGGCCGCACGGCCCGGGCGGGTGCCAGCGGCACCGTGGTCACGCTGATGACCGACAAGCAGACCGGTGACGTGCGGCAGCTGGCCCGCGAGGCCGGGATCAAGCCGACGATCACCAGGCTGCGCCCCGGCGACTCGCTGCTGACCGAGCTGGCCCCGGGCGTGCGCACGTTCCACGAGCCTCCCGCCGAGCCGGTCGCCGTCCCGCGGCAGCAGGGTCGCGCCAGGGCCGAGGACGGCACCGACACCCCGCGCGGCTCGGGTCGCCGCCGCTCGGGTCGCCGCCGTGGAGCGGGCAGCGCGGCAGAAAGTGCCACAAGCCCAAGCGTCGCCGGTACGATCACAGCCCCCGCCTCCCCCACCCGCCGCAGCACCGCGCCCGCCGCGGAAGGCCCCGGCCGGACCGGACGCCGGGGCGGGAGCGCGCGCGGCGGCGAGCCGAAGGCCCGCGGCGGCGAGGAAGCGACGGCACGCCGGAGCGGGGAAGCCACGGCGACCCGGGGTGGGGACACCACGGCACGCCGCGCCGGAGACGGCACCGGACGCCGCAGCGGGGAGGCCACGGCATCCCGGGGCGGTGACACCACGGCACGCCGCGCCGGGGGCGAGGCCGGTGACGCGGGCAGCGGTCGCCGGCGCGGACGGCGCCCCGCCACCCACCGCGAAGGACAGCGGGAGGGCCAGCGGGAGGCGCAGGCCGCGTCCGGCGGCGGCGCCCCGAAGACCGGCGGCACCGCGGCGACCGCACGGCCGTCCGGCGCCGCGGCGTTCTCCGCGCAGACCAGGGTCGGCCGCAGAGGCGGACGCTGAGCAGCCCCCGGCCGGCGTGCCGGGGGCCCAGCGGTACACAAGCAAGAGCGGTACACAAGCAAAAGCGGTACACCAGCACCAGCGCAAACAGCGAACAGCGCACCCGGTACACCGGCGGAACAGCGCAAACCAACATCGCCGGCGAAACGGCGCAACCAGGCAACGCCGGCGGAACAGCGAAACCAGGAACGCCGGTGGAACGGCACAACCGGTACACCGGCGGAACAGCGGAATCAGACGGGCAGACCCCAGCGGACCAGCACCCGCTCCGCGCGTGACGGGTCGACCTTCACGGACACCCGCTGCCCGATCCCCGCCTGCGCCGACGCGTGCAACGGCAGCATCGTCTCGACGGTCACCGGGTAGGGCGGCTTGCCGGCGTGCTCGACCAGCAGGTTCAGGCGCACCAGCGGCACCATGTTGATCCGCGTGCCGGTGTCGACCAGCCCGAGGATCGTCGCCGCGCCGGGCGCACCGATCTGCTCCAGCTCCAGGTTCGCGGTCTGCGCCTGCATGCTGAGCTGGGCCTGCTGCATCTGCGCCATGCCGGCGCGCATCTGGGCGGCCGGGTCGTAGGTCGCGTCGATCGCCCGCGCCTGCTGGTTCAGCCGGCGCAGGTCACCGAAGAGGCCCACGGGGGTCAGACCTGACCGAACAGGTTGCCGTAGTGCACGGCGAGCTGGGTGTCGCCACGCATACGGGCCGGCCAGCCGGCCGCGGCCTCGTCCCACGAGGCAGCGGGCACGCCGAAGGACTGCGCCTTCAGGGCCACGCCGTCGGCGTTGAGGCCCTCCTGCGAGGCGGCCTTCGAGATGCGGGCGTACATCACCAGGTCGACGCCGGCGATCGGCGCGAGCCGCGGGTCGTCGGCGGCGATGCCGGTCGCGACCGGGGCACCGTAGGCGTTGGCGGCGCCGTAGCCCTGCATGCCGTAGGCGGCCTGCTGCTGGGCCGCGTAGGCCTGCGCGGCGGCGCTGGTCTGCTGGGCCTGGGCGACCATGCCCGGCGCGGCGGCGGCGACGTTACGCATGTCCTTGAACTGCTTGAAAAGTCCCATGATTCCCTCATCTGCATCGGTGTCCCGCATGACGGTAGGGATCCGGTTCGGCGTCCGGCGTCAGGAAAGCGATCGACACTCTGTCACCAAACCGCACCGTGCCCTGCACCACAGAAACTCAGGACCCCGAGGCGGCCGCCGACGGTGCAGGACATGGCACGAGCCCGCTCCGAGTCCGCCCGGCAGATCGCCGAGCTGCTCAAGACCGCCCGCGAGGCGCTCGGGCTGAGCCTGGCGTTCATGACCCGCCTGGACGAGACGACCCAGCACCTGGAGGTCGTGGAGTCGGCGCTGCCGATGCTGTTCCGCGACGGCACGACCCGCCCCAGGGCCAACTCGTTCTGCCAGAGCATCATGCACGGCCGGCTGCCGGCGGTGATCCCGGACGTCACCAAGTTCCCGGAGGCGATGAAGCTGCCGGCGGCGAGGATGCCCCGCCTGCGCAGCTACGTGTCGGTGCCGGTGGTGCTCAGCGACGGCACGGTCTACGGCACGTTCTGCGCGGCCGGGTTCGGGGCCGACAAGCAGCTGTCGAAGCGTGACAAGGCGCTGATGGAGGTGCTGTCGCAGGCGGCCGCGGTGATCATCGAGCCGGACTTCCGCCGGCGCGAGCTGCACGCGGAGATCGGCGGCCGGCTCGGGCCGGTCATCGAGGCGGGCGGGCCGCAGGTCGTGCTGCAGCCGATCGTGGACGTGGCGACGGGCCGGCGGATCGGGGCGGAGGCGTTGAGCCGCTTCCCGCAGGCGTGGCACCGCCCGCCGGACGTGTGTTTCGCCGAGGCGCACGAGATCGGCGTCGGCGACCGGCTGGAGGTCCTCGCGCTGCGGAAGGCGGCGGAGCACCTGGACGGCGTGCCCGGGTACGTCGCCATGAACATCTCACCGGGGACGCTGCTGACGCCGCAGTGCATGGACCTGCTGGGCCGCCTGCCGCTGGACCGGATCGTGCTGGAGCTGTCGGAGCACCAGCCGGTCGAGGACTACGACCTGCTGAAGCGGGCGCTCGCCCCGCTGCGCGGCGGCGGGATGCGGCTCGCCGTCGACGACGTCGGTGCCGGGTTCTCGTCGCTGCGGCACATCGTGCTGACCCAGCCCGACGTCATCAAGCTCGACCGCAGCATCGTCACCGGCGTCGGCACCGACCAGGTGCTGCGCGTGCTCACCCGGTCGCTGGTCGACCTGGCCGCCGGGTGCGGCGCCACCGTCGTCGCGGAGGGGGTGGAGACCGAGGCCGACGCGCTCGCGCTCGCCGGCCTCGGGGTCCACTACGGTCAGGGCTGGTTCTTCGGGCGCCCCGGGATCCCCGCCGCGCTGCGGCCCAGCTATGCGCTCAGGCAGCCGATCCTGGACGCGCCGACGGCCACGTCGTCGAACCAGAGGGTGTCGTCGCCGACGCCGTAGCTCTCCCAGCCGAGCCGCAGGTCGCTGACCCGCGGCGCCCACGCCTTCGACAGCCACTGCTGGTCGATGTCGGCGGTCGGCACCCCGTCGACCTGCAGGCCGGGCACGGCGGTGCCGTTGAGCCACGTCGTGAGCAGCCCGCGGCCGTCGACCATGAACTCCACGCAGTTCCACTGCCCGGTCGGCAGCGGACGGCTCTGCGCGACACCCGACGGGCTCTGCGCCGGCAGGGTCGCGTCGTCGGACTCACGGTTCCACTGCAGGGCGCTGTTCTGCCCGCCGAGGCGCAGGTCCTTGCCCCCGTCGGCGTTGTCCTTCAGCGCCGCGAACGCCACGTGCGCGGCCGGCAGAGCCGTCGTGTGCCGGACGTACATCCGCCCGTACCACACCGAGCCCAGCCCGCTGAGATCCTTGGTGGGCCGCACGTAGACGTGGTTGCAGTAGCCCGCCTTCCCGTCGATGCGGACCGACTTGCTGCCGCTGTGCACGACGGCGGTGTCGACGGTGGCCGTGCCGGTGCCGGAGCAGTTGGCGTTGGAGACACTCCACGCGCCGGACACCCCGCCGCTGGTCTGGCTCTCGAAGCCGTCGCAGAAGGCGGCGCCGGTGCAGCCGGCGGGCGGCGGACCCGACGACGTGGACGCCGACGGCGAGACCGACGCCGAGGCCGACGGCGACGTGGGCGGCGGGTTCTGCCCATTGGCGCTGCAGCTGAGCTGCGGTGCGCTGCCCGTGGCGCCGTTCACCAGCATGCCGAAGCTGGTGCTGCCACCCGCCGGGACGGTGCCGTTCCAGCTCACGTTGGTCGCCGTGACGGCGGCGCCCGACTGGGTCACCGTCGCGTTCCAGCCCTGGCTCACCTGCTGCCCGCCGGTCCAGCTCCACCCGACGCGCCAGCCGTTGACCGGTGCGGTGCCGGAGTTGGTCACCTTGACGTCGGCCTGGAAGCCGCCCTGCCAGCTGTTGGTCACCTGGTACGTGGCGGTGCACCCGGCGTTGCCGCCCGGCGGCGGCCCGCTGGACGTGGGCGGTTTCGGCGACGCCGATGTGGAGGCCGAAGCCGAGCCCGACGGGCCGGGGCCGGTGGTGCCGACGCCGGTCACCTCGCCGTTGCCGCCGTCGAACATGACGTCGGAGCAGCCGTAGAACGTCTCGGTGCTGTCGGAGCGGGACCACACCGAGTAGATGATGTGCCGGCCCGACTTGTTGGACGGCAGGCGCCCCGTCCAGTAGTAGTGCCCGTCGTTGGTGCCGGGCGAGCCGACCTGCGCCGGGTTGGTCGCCTGCAGGAACGGCGTGGACTCCAGGTCCGACCAGTTGAACTGCCGCGTCGGGTCGAAGCCGTCCTTGGTGACGTACAACGAGAACGTGCCCGGGTGCGCAGCCCAGTTACTGTAGTCGAACTCCATTGTGGAGCCTGAAGTGAGGTGGGTCAGCGGCCAGTCGGACCGGTTCAGGTCGAAGCCGGAGAAGTCGTAGACGGTCGCGGCGCCGCTGCACAGCTTCCCGTCGGGGATGAACCCGCTCGTGCGGCCGGCCCCGTCGGAGCGCAGCATCGCGAACCAGTTGTAGAGCGAGTTCGGCCCGCTCTGCGCGACCGCCGCCGCGCACGCCGGGTTCTTCGGCTGGATCGCGCCGGTGGCGTTCAGGCCGTCCTTCCAGCACAGATACGTCCGGCTGCCGGGCACCATCATCGCGCCGTGCGCGGCCGCCGGGTCCGCCGCGATGACCACCGTGCCCGTTCCGGCGACCGCCGCGGCGAGCCAGAGCGCCAGTCTTCGTCGTCGATTCATGGAACCTCTCTCCAGAAGGCATTCACTGCCCTGGATTGCACGGTGTGTGAGCGGCGCATGGCAACGAACCGGCGACCGGAGGACGTATCGACGCTGGACGGCCGTGAAACATTCACCGGATGGTCGGATATTTCGATACTTCAGGTGAACCGCTCGCGTTGAACACGTGCGACCCTCGATGCTTACCGCCATGTCGAGCACTGGACCGGCAGCGGTCCTTGAAGCGGCGGAGCTCTGCTCTGTTGCCGGCGACCACGCCGATGCCGCCCACCTGCTGGCGGAGGCCCTGATCACGGGCCCCTCAGACCCCGATCTGCTGCGCGCGCTCGCCGCGGCGCAGTTCGCGATCGGCTGGGACGGCTGCGCGCTCGCCCTGCTCGCCGAGGCCCACCGGGTCGCCCCCGACGACGAGGCCGTGATCACCGACCGCACCATCGCCCTGCGCGACCACGGACGGTTCGTCCAGGCCCTCGCCGTGCTCGGCACCGCGCCCCGCCGGGCGCTGCGCGCGGAGACGTACGAGGCGATGAACCTGCCGGTGCTGGCGGTCGACACCCACCCGGCCGGTCTCCGCAGCCACTGGGAGCGCACCGGCGGCCTGCTGAAGTTCCGGCGGCGGCGGCGCGAGGAGGAGCGCGTCCTCGCCGGGCTCGTCGAGGCGGCCGGGCCGCCCGCCCGCGCCGCGGTGGACATGTGCGCGCTGCTGACCCGGATCGTGAACGGCACGGCACAGGACCGCGACGCGCTCGCCGCCTGCGGCGCCGCCACCGCGCACCTCGACGGCGGCCGGCGGGCCGAGGCCGCGGCCGCCCTCGCCGAGGCGCTGCGCCGCGACTCCACGCACCCGCTGCTGCTGCGCCGCGCCGCGCTGGTCGCCGAGCGGCTCGACCGGCCCGGGCCGGCGCTCGCGCTGTACCGCAGGCTCACCGTCGACCCCAGCCCGATCCAGGTGCTGGTCCGCCAGTGCACGCTGCTCATCAGGATGCGCCGGCTGCCGGAGGCGGTGCGGTTCGCCGACAGCCTGCCGGCCGAGACCGCGCGCGCCCGGGCGCTGCGGCGGGTCGTGGCGCGGGCATACCACGAGGCCGGGCTGCCGGCCGCCGCGTGCGGCGCCTTCGACGCGGAGGACCCGCACCGGCTCCTGTGGTGGCGGACCGGTGGCCCGCTGCCGGCCCTGCGGCGCCGGCTGCACCGCCGCGACGAGGAGGTCGTCGCGGCCTGGGCGCCGCTGTCCGTCGAGGAGGTGCTGGGCCCGCTGGCGAGCGTCCCCGCCGCGGAGCTCATGGACGCGGCCGCCCACGCCGCCGGCGTCCTGGACCGGGCCCAGCGGGCCGAGGCGCGGGCGGGTCAGCCGGCCGCGATCGACGTGCTCGCCACCGGCGGGCAGGATCCGCAGCTCGTCAAGGAGCTTGCGGTGCGGCTGTTCCTCGACGACCGCGAGGAGGAGACCCTCGCCCGCCTCGACGACGTCGTGGCGGCGGACCCCGACGACATCGACGTGGTCGACGGGCAGGTCGCCGCGCTCGCCTGGCTGGGCCGCCCGAGGACGGCGGTCGAGCTCCTGGAGGCGACGGCGCCGGCCGTCCGTGCCACGTTCCCCGTCCGGGAGCAGGAGTCGACGCTCTTCGAGCAGTACCGGCTGTGGGCCCTCGCGCTGGACGCGATCGGACCGGCGGCGACCGCACCACCGCGGCTGCGCGCCCGGCGCCGCGCGCTCTGGTGGCGCACCGGCGGTCCATTGTGGATGGTCCGGCGGCGCATGCGCGGCGGGGACCGGGCCGCCCTCGCCGCCTGGCGGACCGGCACCGTCCCGCTGCTGTCCACACTGGACGCCTCGGTCCCCGCGGCCGACCATGCCGCGCGGTCCATCCTCGACAGTTACGCCCTGGACGTCGAGACCGCCACGTTGCTGTGGAACCGGGTCAACATCGTGGCCCGGCTCACCGCCGGCTACCTGGCGACCGCGGCCGCGTTCCTCGTCCTCTCCTCGGCCGCGGACAGCAGGGTCGTCGGTGCTGTCGCCGCGGCGGCGGCGTACCTGATGCTGAACCGGATCCTGTTCCGCTTCACCCGGGCCGACGACCGCCGCGTCGTCCTCACCCGGGCGGTGCCGCTGATCGCCGGGTTCGCGCTGGCCGGGACGGTGCTGTACCGGGGCCACGACGGCTGGACGGCGGTCGCCGGTGCCACGCTCGGCGCCGTCGCGGCGATGGGCACCGTCCGGCTCGCCGTGGCGGCCGCGTGCCGGCTCGTCGCGGCGTGGGCGATGCGCCGGCACCGGCGGGGCACGCCGCGGGCCGTCGCGCTGGCGGAGACCCTCGCGATGCTCGGCGAGCTGCGGCAGCACGGGCGGCGCAACGACCTGCAATGGCGGCGGTTCTGGGTGGAGCGGCTGGAGCGGATCGCGTACGCCGTCGAGCACGACCTTCCGGCGTCGTTCGGGCTCGTCGACCCGGATACGCACCGGCAGCTCGCCGACGGCGGGCGGGGTGCGGCCAGGGCGGTGCGGCAGTTGAAGTTCCTCGTCGCCGCGCCCGCGTCCGCCGACGCGTGGCGGCGGGTCGAGGAGGTGCTGCGGCACAACGCCGGCGCCCTCGCCACCGGCGAGCTGGGCAGGCTGCGACGGGTCGCGCCGGCCGCGGTGACGGCACCGGTGCGGCGCAGCCGGCGGGCGGTCGCGGCGGAGGTCCTGCGGGTCGCGCTGTTCGCCGGGCTGCCGCTCGCGGCGGTCTACGCGGCGCAGCCGTGGCTCAGCTTCTCCGGGGCGGTGCACGACTGGGCGAAGGTGATCGGGTTGGCGTGGGCGCTGCTGTACGTCCTGCTGCACCTCGACCCGACGCTGCGGGAGAAGCTCGGCACGGTCCTGGCGGTGCTGGGCCAGGGTCAGGCGCCCGTCGAGGAGCGGCCCGAGGCGCTGGCACGTTTCCGTGATTCGGCGAGGTCAGCGGCTCCGTAGTGTTTGGTGCATCGCAAGGAACACTTCGCGAACCACCGACATACAAAGGGATCTGACAGCTCGACGCGCTGCGCGCCCAGCTGGACTCGGCGTTCGCCCAGGCGACCGTGGTCCAGGACGGCCCGGCCGGGATCGCCGCCTCCTGAACCACGGCAACAGCAACAGCAGCAACGACGGCAGCGACGACAACTGCAGATGCGTGAACCCCAGCAGCGGTGCCGGTCAGCCTGCAACATGGCGGGCCGGCACTGACTCGTGCCGGCCCGCCGCTTTCAGGAAGAACTCACACGGTGTACGGGATCCGCAGCGTCGACTGGTTGCCGTTGGCGGCGGAAGCGTCGATCCGGACCGTGGTCGCGGCGTTGCCGATCGCGTTCCAGACCTCCATGCGGACACAGCCGTTGCTCATCGCGCCGAGGCTGCCGGAGGAGGACGCCAGGCCCACCGCCTGCGTGTACGTCTCCGTCCCCGGCACCGGGTCGGTGGCGAAGTAGCGGTACGTCTCCACCCGCTCGTAGCTGCCGTTGTTGGTGAGGTCGTACGACACCCGGACCTGGATGCCCTGCCCGACGGTGTTCCCGGCGTCGACGTACAGCGTGAACGCGGTCGCCTGGCCGTTCGTGCTGCCGGTGATGCCGCACTTGGTGTAGGTCACCGGGTTGTGCGGCGTGCCGTCGTAGTTGCCGTTGGCGGCGCTGACCGTCTGGGTGCCCGCGGCGGTCCCGGCGGTCGTGTTGAGCGCCGGCCCGCTGCGCAGGTAGAACAGGTTCGACCCGACCGGCGGCTGGGACGACGGCGGCTGCGAGGAGGGCGGCTGGGACGACGGCGGGTTGGACGTCGGCGGCTGCGACGTCGGCGGGTTGCTGGTCCCGCCGCCGCCGACCCACGTGAACGCACCGGTCGTGGCGGTCTTGCCGGCGGGCACGGTCAGCGTCCGGCCGTCGGAGAACGTCACGGTGAGCGGCGAGCCGGTCAGGTTCGACGCCACGTAGGTCTTCGCGCCGTTCTTGGTGAACACCGCGTAGAGCGGCGTGTTGGCGGTGACCGACGTGTCGACCTGGCCGAGCGCGGCGAGGTTGCGCAGCCAGTGGAACGTGTGCGCCTTGCTCTCGCCCTCCTCCGGGGTGTAGCCGGAGTTGGCCCGGAAGTTCGCCAGCGCGGTGTCGCCGTTGCCGAGGGCCTGGAAGGACCACAGCACGTCCTGCCAGACGGTCGGCGGGCCGCCGTTGTTGGTGACCATCTCGTTCCAGTTGACGCTGTTGTAGGCCGGCTTGTAGCCCATGTACAGCGAGCCGCCGGTGATGGGCAGCATGTTGATGCCCTGGATCATCTCCGGCTCGGCGGAGAACCAGGTGGCGTACGCGCCGCCGTCGCCCCAGACCATGCCGACGGTGTTGTGCGCGAACGTCGACGGGAAGTTCTGGTTGGACGAGTCGAACCAGTACTCCTGGATCGCCTGCGCCTGGGTCGTGTAGATGTACAGGCCGGCGTCGCGGACGGCGGTGTTGCCGGTCGCCTGGCCCCACTGGATGAGGGCGTTGGCGAAGTTCATGCCCTCCGAGGACGACTCCTGGTTGTTGCCGGCGCCGAACGCACCGTGCCCGGAGGCCCAGTCGTGGCCCGCGTAGATGTCGAAGTCCCGCAGGAACGGGAACATCGTGTCGTTGCGGTCGGGGTTGTTGGCGTCCCGGATGAGCAGGTTGACCATGCTGCCGTAGGCGTTGCTCGCCGCCCACGCCGGGTCGAACTTCGCCAGGGTCGCGGCCGCGGCGATGTAGTAGCCGTAGTGGAAGTGGTGGTCGTTGAGCTCGCTGTCGGAGCCGTACGACGCGGGGTAGCCGATCAGCGTGCCCCAGTTGGCGTCGTAGACGAACAGCCGGGTCGCCTCGCCGGGGCTGGCGGTGAACCAGTTGGTGAGGCGGGTGCGGATCGCGCTGAGCAGTGCGTCGCGCTGGGCGGTGCGGCCGAGCTGGTCGGCGATCTCGGCGAGGCGGGCGGCGCGGCCGACGCCCTTGCCGGTCCAGTAGGTGTCGTCGCCGAAGCCGGCCAGGGGGTCGCCGGAGGCGGCCTGGTCGAGGTAGCCGCCGAGCGTGGCCAGGTCGGCCCCGCTGCTGTCGGCGACCGCGGGGATCTCGGGCAGGACACCCTGGTACTTCGTGCCGGTGGTGAACGACGAGACGCCGGTGAGCGTCTTCATCGGGCCGCGCGCCGAGACGTAGGTCTGCGCGATGGGCGTGGCGCCGGTGAGGTTCTTCCACTGGTGCGGGTAGAGCGACACGACGGTGCCGCTGCCGCTGCCCTCGCGGGCGGTGGTGGTGAACGCGTAGGTCGCGTTGACCGTGCTCGTGCCGGCGTTGTACGCCCAGCTGACCCGCGTGCCGGTCACGTGGTTGTGCGCGTAGGTGCCGTACGTGTTGGCAAGCGCCGTCCGGTCGGCCGCCGGGGTGGACGTGGTCGTCGGCAGCAGCGCCACCGAGTAGTAGTCCTTGCCGGCGAGGGTCGAGGTGATGGTGCTGCCGCTGACGGTCCAGGTGGCCCCGGTCGGCGCGTAGGCGACGAAGTCGTGGCCGCGGACGGTGAAGCCGATCCGGGCGCCGCTGTTGCTCCACACGGCGGGCGGGCCGCCGAAGGTCAGCTGGGCGCTGCCGCCGCTGGTGCGGGCGTAGACGAAGGGCAAACCGTGGCCGATCGTGGCGCGCAGGGTGCGGGCGCCGTCGGACCAGTAGGGCGTCACCGTCCAGTCGGTCCAGCCGTCGACCTTGGTGTCCGGGGAGTTGAGGCCGGCCACGCCGAGGGTGAAGTCGGTCGTGTACGGGTAGTGGTACTCCCCGACGCCGGTGGCGGTGCCGGAGATCGCGGCGTCGGTGGTGTAGCTGACGCCGAGCCCGTTGTTGGCGGGCTTGAAGGCCATCGGGTGCGCGTTGAGCGGCTCGGAGTAGCTGCAGTTGAACTTCTTGAACAGCAGCGACGACCACCAGTCGTTGGTGGGGACGGCGCCGGCTGGGGCGTTGGCGGTGACCCACTGGCGCGGGTTGGTGCCGATCGAGCCGCAGCCGGCGGGCGGTGCCTGACCGGCGGGGCGGGTGGTGGCGTAGCTGCCGGAGCCGAGCGTGTCGGCGGCGGCGCTCTGCAGGGCGACGAAGGTGACGGCGGAGGCGACGAGCGCGAGTGCGGCGGCGCCGGTGAACAAGGGTCGGCCTCGGGTAAGGCGCATCGGGTGGGACTCCGATCAGAAGTGGGCGGCTTCCTGGGGTCCCTGGTGATTTTGGGCAATCGATCTGACCAATGTCAATGGTCAACTTCTGAGAGCGCTCTCAAACAGCGCCTTGAGCTGCTCATTCATTCTGAGAGCGCTTCCCGCCAGTGGATCAGCAGGACGTGCAGCGCGGCGACGGTGCGGCGCCAGGACGCGTCGACGTCGCGCGGGTCGTTGAAGCCGCCGCGGGCCTCCAGGTCGACGAAGCCGTGCAGGGTGCTGCGCAGCAGGCGCACGGCGTCGGTGGCGTCGGGCTCCTCCAGGCCGTAGCCGCGCAGCATCCCGTAGGTCAGCTCGATCCCCTTCCGCGCGGCCGAGACGTCCGCCGCCGGGTCGACCGGCGCCTGCAGCGCCGCGTAGCGACCCGGGTGGGCGCGGGCGTAGCCGCGGTAGGCGTCGGCGAACGCGACGAGCGCGTCCCGGCCGGACCTGCCGGCGACCGCCGGGCCGAGCAGGTCGGCGAACTCCGCCGCGGCCAGGAGCGCCACCCGCGAGCGCAGGTCCCGCAGCCCGCGCACGTGCGAGTAGAGGCTGGCGTCCTTGACCCCGAAGTGCCGCGCGACCGCCGACACGGTCACGCCGTCGAGCCCGGCCTCGTCGGCGAGGTCCGCGGCGGCCCGGGTCACGAGGTCGGTGGTGAGCCCTGCGCGTCTCATCCTAGCCACAATAGTCAGTTGCCTAGGGTCATTAGGCGTCGGTACCGTCGGCTGCGTGAGACCACTGACCGAGACCGACATCCGCGCGTCGTTCGTCAACTGCTCCAAGGGCGAGGCGAAACGCATCGCACTCCCCCGAGACCTGGCCGACCGGCCCTGGCCCGACCTCGACTTCCTCGGCTGGCGCGACCCGGGCGCGCTGGACCGTGCCTACCTGGTCGCGCCGGGCGGCGGCGACGCCCTCGTCGGCGTCACGCTGCGCATCGCGGCCCAGCAGCGCGGCTTCCTGCACCGCAACATGTGCTCGCTGTGCCTGACCACCCACCCGGGCAACGGGGTGTCGCTGATGACCGGCCGCCGCGCGGGCGAGGCGGGCCGCAAGGGCGACTCGGTCGGCTCGTACATCTGCAGCGACCTGGCCTGCTCGCTCTACGTGCGCGGGCTGCGCACCCCGGACGCCGGCGGGCCGAGAGAGACGCTCTCGGTGGACGAGAAGGTCGAGCGGACCCGCGGCAAGCTCGACGCCTTCCTCGCCCGCATCCTCTAGAACCAGCCCTGCCGTTTGGCCCAGCCGAGCAGGGTGCCGGACATGACGACCATGATGACGAGGACCGCGATCAGGTGTGGCCACCGCGTGTGGTCGCTGACGATGAGGTTCATGCCGAGCGCCGACGGCAGTCCACCCACAGCAGCCCGTCGCCGCTGTCGTCGGCGGCGAGCGCCGGCAGCTCCTCGACGGCGTGGGTGTGCACCGTGCCTGACCGGATGACCCGGATATCCATGCGGGCACGATCGCACACCCCGCCGGCGCCGTCACCGGCCGTCGTAGGCGGCGACGACCGCCCCCTGCGCGTCGGTGGCGACGCCGTTGACCTTCCACCCGTCCCCCGCCGGGACCCCGTCGACCCACGCGACGCGCAGCTGCGGGTGGGCGCTCCAGCGCGCGGAGCCGCGGCCCGTCGCCCCGGGCGCGCCCAGGGTCACCGCCGCGGCCGGGCCGACGTAGACGGCCACGACGACCTTGGTGCCGCCGGCCTCGTCGAACTCGTGGCGGCCGCCGTAGAAGCCGATGTCGAACGGCGGGCGGGCGAAGCGGCCGAGGCCGCGCACCTCGGTGGGGGCGCCGGTGCCGTGGTCGCTGCCGGCGACGAGGCCGGCGCCGCGCGCGTCGCCGCTGAACCACAGCACGAGCCGGCCGCCGTCGGCGAGCGTCACACCGGTCCGCATGAGGTCACCGATCTGGACGGAGGTGTCGGCGATGACGACCTCGCCGTCGCTGCGCTGGACCTGGCCGCCGGTGGCGACGACGGTCCCGGCGGCGTCGCGGGCGGTGAACCCGAGATCCGGTGAGGGCCCGCCGACCGCGCCGGTCGGCTGGACCGCGACCCCGGCGCGCCGGACCCAGAAGATCGTCGCGTCCGGCATCCCGGGCAGCCCGGCGGTGCTCGCCTGCGCGCGCTGCCCGTCCGCGGTGAGCTCGACCCGGAGGTCGGCGCCGCGGACCACGCCGTAGTCGACGATGCCGCCGTGCCGGTCGTCGAGCTCCAGGATCGTGGAGAACCCGCCGTCCCGCGGCACGGTGATGCCGCCGCCGAGCCTGCGGTACGTCCCCTTGGCCGGGTCGTGCAGCGCCGAGTACAGGCCGTTCATGTCGTCGCCGCTGTAGCGCAGGACGAGCTCCTCGCCGGTGCCGTAGGCGACGCCGGTGCGCACCACCGGCCCGGTGCCCCGCAGCTCGGTGTCGCCGGCGAGCTGCGTCGGTGCCGCCGCGGCGGCGCTCAGCGAGGGCGCGGGCAGCGGGGCGGGTCCGGCCGGCGCGCCCGCCAGGGCGGTCATCGTCGCGGCGACGGACACCAGTACAGCGGCCGCGAACGTGAACAGTCCGGTGAAGCGGCGCCGGCGGGCCCGCTGCCGGACCTGGGCGAACGTCACCCGGGGCGCGAGGTCGGCGGTCTCGTCGCGCATCGCCCGGCGGAGCTCCTCGATGCTGCGCATCACCGCGCCTCCTTCATCTCGTACGTCGTCTCGTCTGCCGCGATCCGCAGCTTGCGCAGTGCCCGCGCGTTGGTGCTCTTGACGGTGCCGAGGGCCACGCCGAGCTCGTCGGCGGTCTGCTGCTCGGTGAGGTCCAGGTAGTAGCGGCAGACGATCACCGCCCGCTCCCGCCGCGACAGCGTCTGCAGGGCCCGGGCCACGCCGTCCCTGACGACCACCCCGTCGGCCGGGTCCTGTTCCGCGCGGCGGGGCTCCGGCACGTCCGGCGTCGGCCGCTCCCGCAGCAACCGCCTCCGCCACCAGTCGTTGTGCAGGTTCACCAGGATCCGGCGGGCGTAGCCGTAGGCGTCGTCGCCGGCGACGCGGGACCAGGCGGTGTACGTGCGCACGAGGGCCTGCTGGGTCAGCTCCTCCGCCTGCGCGGCGCCCCCGGCGAGCAGGAACGCGACCCGGTACAGCCGGGCCGCGCTGGCATGCATGAAGCTGACGAACCGGTCGTCGTCGTTCTCGGGCCGCTGCATGCACTCAATACTCGGCAGCCGCCCGGAAGGTTCTGCGGCGACGCCAGGTAGCTCAGGCGTCGGGGAGCGTGAAGGAGAACGTCGCGCCGCGGCCCGGCTCGCTCTGCGCCCAGACCCGGCCGCCGTGGCGGTCGACGATGCGCTGGACGGTGGTCAGGCCGATGCCGGTGCCGGGGAAGTCGCTGCTGTCGTGCAGCCGGCCGAAGGGGCGGAAGAGCTGGTCGGCGCGTTCGGCGGGGAAGCCGGCGCCGTTGTCGCGGACGTGGAACGCCGGCGGCGAGCAGCCGATCTCGATCCGCGGGGACGCGGTGCGGCCGGTGAACTTCCACGCGTTGCCGACCAGGTTGATCAGGACGGCGCGGACCAGCTCGCCGTCGCAGGAGGCCCGCATCCCGGGCGCGACGGTCACCTCCACCTCCCGGTCCGGGTCGCGCTGGCGCAGCTCGTCCACGACGTCGGTGGCGAGCGCGGTCAGGTCGACCTCGGCGCGCTGGATCTGGCCGCGGTTGGCGGAGGCGAGCTGCAGCAGCGCGTCGATGAGCGCGTTCATCCGCTGGGCCGCCCGGTGGATGCGCAGGGCGAGGTCGGTGGGCTCCCCGCCGGTCTGCTCCTCCAGCAGCAGCTCGCTGAAGCTGATGATCGTCTGCAGCGGCGAGCGCAGGTCGTGCGAGACGGAGCCGCTGAAGGCCTCCAGCTCCCGGTTGCGCCACTCGAGCTCCTCGACGAGCTCGGCGCGGGCCTCCGCGACCTGCCGGGCGGCCCGCTCGTGCGCCGCCTCCAGCTCCCGGCGCACCAGCTCGTCGCGGATCCGCCGGTTCTGCTCGTGCAGCTGCTGCCGGCGGATGTGCGCGCGGATGTGGGCGCGCAGCGTGTTGGGGCCGTCGGCGCGGCGCACGTAGTCGTCGGCGCCGGCGGCGAGGCAGTCCAGCAGCGCGTCGCCGGCGCCCAGGCCGATGACCGGCATGTCACGCAGCCCCGGCACCGACCGGATCCGGGTGCACAGCTCCAGGCCCGCGGTCGTGGCGCCCGGCCCGTCGACCGCCAGGACCACGCACCCGGCCGGTTGCACGGCGAGCATGGCGAGGGCGTCGTCGGCGTCGGGCGCGGCGACCGGCTCGTAGCCCTCCTCCCGCAGCAGGTCCGCGGCGTGGTCCAGGAACCCGCGGTCGGGGTCGACGAGCAGCACCTTGACCTGGCCGTTGAACGGGCTGTCCGGCGGCAACGGGGTGACGGTGCTCTTGCGCAGCACGGCGGCGAGCTTGGCGAGGACCACCGCCAGGCTCTCCTGCTTGCGCACGAACGCGTCCGCGCCGGCGTCGAGGATCTGCAGCTCGGTCGCGTAGTCGTCGGCGGCGGTCAGCAGCAGGCACGGCACGTTGCGCAGCGTCGCGTCGAGCCGGACCCGGCGGATGACGGTCGCGCCGTCGATCCCGGGCAGCACCCCGTCGACGATGATCGCGCTCGGCGGGCTGGCCGCCGCGACCCGCAGCCCCTCCTCGCCGCTGGCGGCGGCGAGGACCTCGTAGCCTGCGCCGGCGAGCAGGTGCCGCAGCTCCTCGCGGAACGTGAGGCTGTCGTCGATGACCAGCACCGACGGCTGGGCGGGTGGCTCGGCGCCGCGCCGCAGCAGCTCCCGGCTGCGGGCCACGACCGCGTGCGCGTCGTAGGGCTTGCCGACGTAGTCGTCGGCGCCGTGGCGCAGGCCCCGGAGGCGGTCGCTGACCTCCGCCTCGCTGGACAGCAGCAGCGCCACCACCCCGGCGTGGCCGGGATGGGCCCGCAGCGCCCGCAGCAGCTCGACCCCGTCGGCGTCCGGCAGCAGCACGTCGAAGAGCGCGACGTCGAACTGCTCGGCCTCGAACGCGGCGAGCGCGTCGGCACCGTTGGCGCACAGCACGGTGCGGAAGCCGCCCTCCTCGAACGCCTCATGGAGGTCCATCCGGACGGTCAGGCTGTCGTCGACGATCAGGACGGTGCTCGCCATCCGACCTTCTCCGTCAGCCCGGCCGCGATCAGGTCCGGCGGCAGGATCTCCACCGCGGCGTGCAGCGCCGCGGCCTCCTTCGGCATGCCGTAGACGACGCAGCTGCCCTGGTCCTGCGCGTAGGTGTGCGCGCCGGAGCGGCGCATCGCGAGCAGGCCTTCGGCGCCGTCGCGGCCCATGCCGGTGAGCAGCACGCCGGTGGCGCCCGCGCCGACCTCGGCGGCGACGGACTCGAAGAGCACGTCGACGGACGGGCGGCACGAGTGCCGGGGCGGCCCCGAGTTCAGGTGCAGGTGCCCGCCGCGGACGGTCAGGTGCCGGTCCGGCGGCGCCATCACGACCTGCCCGGCGACGGACTCGAGGCTCTCCCCGCCGCGGGCGTACCGCACGACGTGGCCGGTCTGCTCGGCGAGCCACCCGGTAAAGGCCTGCGCGAACGTCTCGTTGGTGGCGAGGTGCTGCACGTACAGCAGCGGCACCGAGAAGCCCCTCGGGATGCCGCGCAGCAACGTGACGATGGCGCCGGGGCCGCCCGTCGAGGCGCCGACCGCGACGAGTCTCCTGGGCATCCGGGGTGTACGGATGGCCGCCTGCACGGGTGCGGCCGCTCCCGGGGGGCGGTGCCGCGTCACGACCCGGATGCGCGACACGACCTTGACCGCGGTGCGCAGCCGCGCGCCCCACGTGTCGTCGGAGGCGTCGCCGCGCGGCTTCTCCAGCACGTCGACCGCTCCCGCGGCGAGCGCGTCGTACGTGGTGAACAGCTCCTGCCGGGAGGCCGAGCACACCACGAGGATCGGCGTCGGCTGGCTCGCCATGATCCGCTCGGTGGCGGCGAGGCCGTTCATCACGGGCAGGACCACGTCCATCGTGATGACGTCGGGCCGCAGCCGCCGGCACAGCTCGACGGCCTGCGCGCCGTCGACGGCCTCCCCGACGACGTCGAAGCCGTGCCGCTCGGTGAGCGCCTCGCGCAGGCACTGCCGCACCGTCGCGGAGTCCTCGACCACCAGTACCTTGATCACGGGTTCCCCACCAGGTCGCGGATGTGGCCGAGCAGCTCCTCCTGGTTGAACTCCGACTTCACCATGTACGCGCTGGCGCCGGCCTCGGCGCCGCGGCGGCGGTCCTCCGCGGACGCGCGCGAGCTGACGAGGATCGCGGGCGTCTCGCGCAGCACCGGGTCCTCGCGGGTCAGGGCAACGAACGTGAACCCGTCCATGCCCGGCATGTCGATGTCGACGAGGAACAGGGCGTACCGCCGCAGCTTGACGCGCTCGAGGGCCTCCTCGGCGGAGGCTGCGAGCTCGACCTCGTAGCCCGCCGACTCGAGGATGCTGCGCTCCAGCATCCTGGTGGTGAGGGAGTCGTCGACGACGAGGACCGGGTCGGTGCGCCCGGCGGCGCCGGCCTCCCGGGTGAGCGGGTCGGCGGGCTTCTCGCCGTCGGCGGCGGCGACGAGGCCGTGCGGGTCGAGCACGATCCGTGGGTTGCCCTCGGCGTCGATGGACAGGCCGTTGACGACCGCGCCGGCCGGCGCGAGCTCCGGCAGTGGCCGCACGACCAGCGCCGACGTGCCGAGCAGCCGGTCGACGCCCACCGCGAGGACCCGGCCGGCGGCGGCGATGATGACGCCGACCGCGCCGCCGTCGCCCTGCGGCTGCGCCGGTGGATCTCCGCCCGGGGTCAGCACGCGCGCGAGGGGCAGGAAGGCGATGACCTGCCCCTCGTGGGCCATCGCGCCGGCCGCCGCGGCGGCGGCGACCTCGACGGCGCTCAGCAGGACGCAGGTGCGCACCGCGTCCAGCGGCAGCGACGCGAGGGTCCCGGCCGCCTCGACGACGAGCCCCGACAGCGACACCAGCGACAGCGGCACGACCAGCTCCACGGTGGTGCCGCGGCCGGGCTCGGTGCTGACGTCGACCTCGCCGCCGAGCTGCTCGGCGACGTCACGGACGGCGTCGAGGCCGATGCCGCGCCCGGAGATGCCGGTGACCTCGCCGGCGGTGCTGATCCCGCCGTGCATGAGCAGCCGCATCAGCTCCCGCACGTCCTGCTCGGCCGTCCCGGAGCCGCCGGCCACGAAGCCCTGCGCCTCCGCCTGGCGCCGCACGGCGGCCAGGTCGAAGCCGCGGCCGTCGTCGGTGCAGCGGAACGCGGCGTTCGTGCCGCGGCGGCGGACCTCCACGGTCACGTGCCCGGCGGGCGGCTTGCCGGCGGTGCGCCGCTCCGCCTCGGTCTCCACCCCGTGCGACACGGCGTTGCGGACCACGTGCAGCAGCGCGCCGGACGCCAGGCTCAGCACGTGCGGGTCGAGCCGCAGGTCGCCGCCGCGGCTGTCGAAGACGACCTTCTTGCCCTCGGCGGCGGCGGCGTCGTACGCGGCCCGGTGCAGCGTGGTCAGCACCGCCGCGACCGGCACCAGGCGGAGCCCTTCGGCGCGGCCGCGGATGTCGTCGAGCTCGCGCTCCACCTGCTCGACGGTCTCCGTGAGCTGCCGGCCGAGCGCCGTCAGGTCGGCGGCCAGGCGGGTCGCCATGGCGCCCGTCCGGCCGTCGGCGCCGTCGTGCTGGGCGGCGCGGATCCGCAGCTGCTCCGTGATCGCCTCGGCGGCCCGGCGCGCCCGCTCGACGGTCGCGACCTGGCGGCGCAGCGGCGCGAACCGGGCATGGGCCTCGCCGACCGCGTCGAGCAGTTCATCGATGTCCGCGCTGTCACGGCGTACAGGAGCGGCTTGAGGCTCTGGCTTTTCTGGCTTTTCGGGCTTTTCTTCCTTCTTGTCCGGCTGTTGCAGAACGCCGGCCAGGACGGTCATCTGGTCGGTCAGGGTGAGCAGCGCGCCGACCGTCTCCGGCGGGACCGGCGCGGCGCCGTCGCGGTGCGGGACGAGCAGCTCCTCGAGGGCGTGCGCGGCGTCGGCGATCTCCTTCTGCCGCACCACCCGCGCCGCGCCCTTGAGCGTGTGCGCGTGCCGCAGCAGCCTGGCGACGGGCTCCCGGTCCGCGCTGTCGCGGGTGAGCTCCAGGACCCCCTGGGCGAGCTGCCCGACGAGCTCCTGCGCCTCGATCCGGAAGTACCGCAGCGGATCCTTGGCCACCGCGGGCGACGGGGCGCTCAATGCCGGTCGGCGCCCGCGGCGACCAGCCGCAGCAGCTCGGTGGAGAGCCCGGCGAGATGGGTCGCGGTCTGTCTGGTCTGCACGGCGCTGGACTCGCTCTCCTGGGTGACCCGGGCGGTGTCGGTGACCGCGACGTTGACCTGCTCGACCGCGGTCGTCTGCTGCTTGGTGGACAGCTCGATCTCCCGCGCCGACTCGGTCGTCGTCGCGACCAGGTCGGCGATCTGCTGGAACGACGCGGTGACCGCGCCGAACTGCCGGGTGCCGGCGTCGACGGCCTTCGCGCCGGTCTCGGTCGCCATGACCGTCGTGTTCACCGCGCCGCGGACGTCCTCGATGAGCGCGCGGATCTCCTTGGCGGAGCCGGCGGTGCGGTCGGCGAGCTTGCGGATCTCGTCGGCGACGACCGCGAACCGGCGGCCCCACTCCCCCGCCCCGGACGCCTCGATGGTCGCGTTGATGGCCAGGATGTTGGTCTGCTCGGCGAGCTCCGACACCAGGTCGACGACGCCGCCGATCTGCTGCGAGCGCTGCCCGAGCTCCAGCATGTGCTGCACGATCAGGTCGACCTGGCGGCGGATCGCGGTGATCGACTCGCGGGCCTGCTCGATGGTCGCGTCGCCGGAGTTGGCCGCGCCCGCGGTCTCCTCGGCGATCTTCGCGACCCGCTGCGAGCCCTCGGCGATCTGCCGCGACGTGATCAGCAGCTCCTCGATCGTCGTGTTGATCTCGCTCATCGCGGTCGCCTGCTCGCGGGCGCCGTTCGCCTGCTGGCTGGCGGCGGCCTCCAGCTGGGCCGAGGAGCTCTGGATGTGCCCGACCGTGCTGGCGACCTGCTTGCCCAGTGACCGGATCAGCAGCACCGCCACCAGCACGCCGAACACCAGCGCGAGCAGCGCGATGCCGATCACGACGAAGGTCGCCACCCGCGCCTTGCTCGACGCGCCGTCCCGCTGGTCCGTCAGGTCCTGGCGCAGCAGCCCGCCGAGCGCGTCGATGTGCTGGTTGAGCGCCTCGCGCTGCGGCGCCACCGTGTCGTCGAACTCCTTGCCGATCCGCTCTGCCGAGGCGGCGTCCCGCCGCAGCGCCAGCACCGCCTCCAGCGCCGCCTGGTGGTTCTGCTCGGCCTGGACGGAGGCGTCGAGCAGGTCCCGCTCGCGCTGCGAGTCCGTCACCTCGCGCAGCCGCTGGACCGCCTGGGCGAACAGTGCGCGGGCCTCGGTGATCTGGGTGCGGAACCGTTCGTCGCCGGTCAGCAGGTACCCGCGGGACGCGCTGCTCTTCGCCTCCACCGACACCCGCAGCTGCTGCGCCTCGACCAGGCCCTGCACGCCGATGTCGATGACGTGGTCCTTGCCGCCGACGACCGTGTCCAGCGCGGCGACCGTGACCGCGCCGGTGATCATCGTGAGCAGCACGACGACCGCGAAGCCCGCGGCGAGCCTGCGGCCGAACGTCCATCTCCGGTTCATCGTTCCCCGTCCCCCGCTGTCACCGCGTCCCGTGCGGCTCCCGTCAGTGTCTGGATCGCCGCCCGTACCGCCGGGACATCGACGATCGGCCGGGCGCCGCCGTCCATCGGCACGATCCCGCGCAGGCAGCCGCGCGGGCCGTGGCCCGCCGACTCCTCCACGATCAGGTCGCGCGGGACGCGCAGGTGGCCGTCGAGGTCCTCGAACGCGAGCGCCACCGGTGGCTCGCCGGCGACCAGGACCAGCCAGCGCCGGTCGGCGGTGGCCGGGTGGCCGAACACGCCCCCGAGGTCGTAGACCGGCACGATCGAGCCCCGGAAGCTGGCGACGCCGAGCAGTGACGGCTGGGGGCCGGGCAGGCGCGTCACCGGGCGGTCCGGGAAGAGGCCGGCGGCCTGGGTGAGGCGCAGCGCGTACCGGTGGCCGCCGACCCGGATCGCGAGGAGGTCGTCGAAGCCGGTGACCTGCTCGCGGTGCGGTTCGGTGAAGGAGCGGTCGAACGACTCGCGCAGCTCGGCGAGGCGCTGCGTCAGGTCGAGGGTCTTGGTCTTCATCGCGTGTCCCGCGGCGGTCGGCTTCGGTCCGCGGCCCGTTCCGCGGGCGTCATCGCGGTGCGGCCGTTTCGGCGTGGCAGAGTGCGATCAGGGCGCCGCGGCCGAACCCGCCGCCGAAGAGCAGGACGCGCTCCTCCTTCTCGTGCCGCAGCAGGGCCGCGGCCCGGCCCAGTTCGCGTTCTGCGGTCTGCCGGTCGCCGCCGCGCCGGGCGAGCAGCCCCATCCGCAGCCGCGGCATCGCGAACTCGGCGTCGAGGTGGGCGGCCATCCGGTGGTGCTCCAGCGCCCCGTCCGTGTCGCCGTCGCCCTCCCGGCACTCGGCGAGCAGGTGGTGCGCGTCGGGATTGAGGGCGTCACGGTCCAGCAGGCGGTGGCAGACCGCGGCGGCCCGCCCGGTGTGCCCGAGATGGGCGAGGACGGCGCCGCGCAGGAGCAGCACGTCGGGCCGGTCGGCCGCGGCGGTGTCGATCGCGTCGAGCGCCGCGAGGGCCTCACCGAACCGCTCCTGCTGCACGAGATGCAGCGCCTTCGCCTTGCCGTCCTCCTGAGGTGCCGGCCGCACCCGGTGTGCGTTCTGCGCCTGCTGTACGACCTTCTGGTAGTAGAACGTGTTGTGGGTGTGCTGCACCGCGAGGGCGGGCGGCTTGCTGCCGAGCGTGTCGGTGTGCCCCAGGAAGAGATAGCCGCCCGGCGCCAGGGCCCGCGTGATCCGGGCGACCGCCGCCGCGACCGTCCTCGGCGTCAGGTACATCAGCAGGTTGCGGCAGAAGACGACGTCGTACGTGTCGGGCGCGAACAGCACCGGGTCGTCGTTGACGGCGTTGTACTCCAGGAACCGCACGCGCCCGCGGAGCCGCTCGTCGATCTCGACCCCGTCGGCGGCGGCCCGGAACCATCGCTGCTGCATGGCGTCCGGGGTCTCCCGCAGCGACCACTGCGAGTACCGCCCGGCGGCGGCGACGCGCAGGGCGGCCCGGTTGACGTCGAGCCCGACGATCGACACGTCCCACGACGGCTCGACGCGTCCGGCGGCGACCATCGCGAGCGTGTACGCCTCCTCGCCCGTCGAGCAGCCCACCGACAGCAGCCGCAGGCATCGCTGGGTGGCCCTGACCCGGACGCGCGCGGGCAGCACCACCTCCGCCAGGACGTTGAACTGCTCGATGTTGCGGAAGAAGTAGGTCTCGTTGACGGTCACGGCCTCGGCGAGGGCGGCGAGCTCGTTGTTCCAGGCGGTGCCGAGCCGGTCGAGGTAGCCCCGGCCGGACAGGCCGTGCTGGCCGGCGCGCGCCCGCAGGGTCGCGGCGAGCTGGGGGTCCCGCTTGTCGTCGAACGTCAGCCCGAGCCGGATCGACAGCAGCTCGCGCAGCCGCGCGACGTCCTCGTCACGTTCCATCGTGCACCGGCCACTCGTCGTGCTCTGTGCTTGCGCTTGCGCTTGTTCTTGTTCTTGTTCTTGTGCTTGTCAACGGCCATTCGCTGCTCAGGAACAGCAGGGGCCGGGCATCCAGGACGCCGACGGCCGCGACGATCCTGGTCGCCGAGGCGGCGAGCATCGGCGGTGGCGGCCGGTCGGCGTCCGGCTCGACCGGCAGCACCCCGCGGACCGGCCCGGTGGCGTACGCGAGCGGCCCGCTTCCGGTGCGCGTCGTCACGAACCTGCTGGGCCGCTCCGCCGCCGCGCCGAGGAGCCGCGCCGTGTCGACGACGGGCACCGCGAGGCCGCGGATCACGCTGACCCCGAGCAGCACGTCGGCCGTGCCAGCCAGCGGCTGCACCGGCAGCGGCCGGATCGTCTCCACCACCTCACGCAGGGGCAGTGCGCACAACAGGTCACCGACGCCGAAGACCAGCGACAGCCCCGGCGGCGCTTCCGTGACAGCGGTCATCGCCACGCGATCATGATATGCGGCATTGGTCGGTTTTATACCGCGATCGGGTGAGGGCTGCGTGCTCTCGCCGGCTCCGGTTTTTGTCATACCCTCGGCGTAGGTTCGCAGGCATGGACGTGACCGCATCTGTTTCCCGGCTCGCCGCAGCCGCGTCGTTTCTGCTGCGCATGCTGACCGGCCGCTCTCTTCAGCCGTCCCACGCGGGCGTGCTGCTGCGCGCCGACGACGCCGGCCTGCACCTGGTCGCCACCGACGGCGAGGTGGTCGTCCACCTCCACACTCCCGCGACCGTCCACACCCCCGGCGAGGTGGTCGTCCCCCGCCGGGCCGTCGCCGACACCCTCACGTCCCTCGACGCCGCCGACGCCCGTCTCACCGTCCAGGGCGGCCGCCTGTCGATCCGCGTCCCGGGCGCCCGGTTCGCGCTGCCCAGCCTCCCCGACGCCACACCCCCGCCGGTCCACCTGCCCCCTGCCCACGGCACCGTCACCGGCGACGACCTCCGCACCGCCGCCGTCCCGGTGGCCGGCGCCGCCTCCCGCGAGCACGCCCTGCCCCTCTTCACCGGCGTCCGCCTCCGCGCCCACACCAGCACCCTGTCGCTCCTGGCCACCGACCGCTTCCGCCTGGCCGCCGCCGCGATCCCCTGGCACCCCGCCCCCGCGCCGGCAACCGACACCGTCGCCCGCGAGACTGCGACCGTCCGCGCCGGGGTCGAGGCACTCGTGCCCGCAGCCGTGCTGGCCCGCGCCGCGCAGCACCTGTCCCGCGAGGAGACCATCCACGTCCACACGGACGACGACCTGTTCGCCCTGTCCTGGGACGGCGGCAGCCTCACCACCCCGACCCTCGGCACCGGTTACCCCGACGCCCAGATGTCCCGCCTCCTCGACATCTCCGCCATCTGCACCGTCGAGACCGACGCCGACACCCTCGCCCAGGCGGTCGACCGCGCCACTGCCTTCGGTGGCCCCCACGGCCGCGTCACCCTCCAACCGATCGAGGGCGCCCTCCTGGTCCACGCCGACGACCCCCTCACCGGCGAGTCCGAGCAAACCCTCAAGGCCACCACCGACGGCACCCACGTCGTCCGCTCGTTCCAGGCCCGCCTCCTCTTGGACGCCCTGCGCGCGTTCCCCCACCACCCCGTGCGGCTCCAGTTCCAGCCCGACCTGCGCGCGACCGCGTTCACCGCCGCCCTGCCCACCACCACCCTCAACTACCTCGTCGTCCCCCTCCGCACCCCACCGACCACCTGACACCGCCCGCCCCCTCGACCCCGCCCGGCCCCAGTCCCAGCCCGACCTACGCACAACCACGTCCACCACCGCGCTGCCCACCACCCTCAACTACCTCGTCGCCCCCCTGCGCACCCACCGACCACCTGACACCGCCCGCCCTCTCGATCCCGCCCAGCTCCAGTCCCAGCCTGACCTACGCACAACCACGCTCACCACCGCCCTGCCCACCACCCCTCAACTACCTCGTCCCCCCTGCGTACCCCACCGACCACCTGACACCGGACCGGCCCCTCAGCCCCGCCCGCTCCAGGTCCAGCCCGACCTACGCGCAACCACGTCCAGCGCCGCCCTGCCCACCACCCCCAACTACCTCGTCGTCCCCTCCGCACCCATGCCACTGGCGGGGGCGAGTTCAGGTCCCAGGGCGCTGCACCTGGCGACGCATGCGATCACCGACCACCTGAGGCCGACCGAGCCCCCTCAGCCCGTCCGACACCCCATACAGCCACAACCACTGCCGCCCCCGACCGGCCCGCTGCGGCGCGGCTGCACTGGTTTCGTCAACGGACACCCCAGCCACCTTCAGCCCCGAGGAGGCCTCCGTGTCCTTCACATCCCGCCGCCCGCCTCGACGGCCTTCACCTCGCTGCAGATCCCCGCCTCTCAACACCCAGACACCGTGAGCCTCCCCGACCTTCATCCCCACGTCGTTCGCCGCCCCGCCACGGACCCCACGACCTTCGTCTCCACGTCGTTCACCAGCCCGCCACAGCCCGCCACGACCGTCACATCCCGCTGCCTGACTCGACGACCTTCAACGCGTCCCTCGGCATGCGCCCCACTTGCACTTCACACCCACCGCAGGCATCCACGACCTCTCCACCTCGCCGCAGAACTCCGCGTCATCCACCGCCACGCCGAGGATCTCCTACGACCTTCATCCCCACGTCGTTCGCCCACCCGGCCAACAGGCCCCACGACCTTCACCTCGCTGCAGATCCTCCGCCCTTCGACACCCAAACACCGTGAGCCTCCCCGACCTTCATCCCCACGTCGTTCGCCGCCCCGCCACGGACCCCACGACCTTCGCCTCCACGTCGTTCACCAGCCCGCCACAGCCCGCCACGACCGTCACATCCCGCCGCCTGACTCGACGACCTTCAACGCGTCCCTCGGCATGCGCCCCACCTGCACTTCACACCCACCGCAGGCATCCACGACCTCTCCACCTCGCCGCAGAACTCCGCGTCATCCACCGCCACGCCGAGGATCTCCTCGACCCTCAGCGGCCGCCACGATCGTTGTGCGAGCCGTGTCCGCGCCCGATCGGCCGGCGTGGGCGCTCGCCACCGCGACCGGCAGGTGCTGCCGCCTCTGACTTATTTGGAATCTGGCATGCCTACTGTTCTCGACCATGATCGAGATTCCTTGGGACAAGTTTCCCCTGGTGGGTGGGCATGAACATGCCCACCGATGGCTGTCCGGGATGGCCAACCGCATCGACAGCATCCGCGGCTTCTTCTGCGACCTCATCGACTTCGAGTGGATCGAGGCGAAGTTCGACCCCCGCCGGGTGCTCACCCTGCCCATCTCGCTGCGCGCCCAGATGAGACCCAACCCGCGGATCATCGACGACGCGTCCTGAGCCGAGATCATGGCCGCCGGGCCACCCTCAACAGCGAGGACCTCAAGCCCTACAGCAGCCCAGCCCGGCACGGACCCGGACACCGGCGAACAGTTCACCAGCTGCCTGCTACGAATCCCGGCGAACAAGACCTCCGGCCCTTTCACCAAACCGGTCGACCCCGTCGTCGGACAGCTCATCGACGCCTGGCGCGGACAGCTCATCGGCAAGGCCTACCTCAACGACCGGATCATCCCGGCGCTCTGCAGCAAGGCCAGCATTCCCGAATCCGACTCCCGCGGGGCGCTCACCAGCGACCGCGCTCGCGCCACCATCGCCACCCAACTGCTCAACGCACGCGAGCCGCTCACCCTCGCAGACCTGCAGCAATGGCTCGGCCACAAACACGCCGCCAGCACCCGCTATTACGGCGAAATCCTGCAGCGCACCCTCAGCGCCGCCTACCGCAAAGCCGACTGCTTCGCCAGCACCTCGCACAGAATCTCGGGCGCCCGTGCAGCCGACCTGCACGGGGCGCCATTGTTGCCCTTCAATCAGCTCCCCGGCGGGGAGACGGGCGCTCTGCTGAGTACAACCGCCACTGGTCGAAGCGATTCACCGGACTCGTTGGGCGATCCTCAGCTCAGTCAGGTACCGCTTGACAACTTGACCCCCGTAGTCCACGTCGATCAGCCGCGCGATGGAGTTCAGCAAGCCGTTCCGCTGCACGTCCGGCAAGGCACGGTGTCCGGAGTAGGTCAACAGCAGATCCAGGTAGTCAGCTGTGGAGTACGCCAGCTCCCACTCGTATCGGTAGAACGTCGCAGGACCGAATCGCCCCGACGAGGTGAGCTCCCGATCGTCTTCGACGATGTCACGAGCAGTGTCAAGACGCAGGCCCGGTGGGGTCGACGGATCGAAGCGCTCGTAGCACTTCTGGATCTCAACGAAGAATGCCTCGGTCCAGGTGCCGCCAGCGATGTGGTGGGTTGCGACGGTGCCCAGCAGGCCACCGAGACGCAAAGCGTCAGCAGACTTCGACACCCGCACCGCGGGGTCGATCCAGTGAAACGCGGTAGCGGAGAACACCACGTCGAACGGTTCACCGGGCAAGGACCAATCCTCGAATGCCCCCGTAACGACCTCCACCGCGTCGAACGCGGCAAGATTTCGCCGGGCCACAGCCGCCAGGTCCGCGCCCAACTCGACAGCCACGATGCGGTAGCCCCGCTCGGCCAACGGCACGGTCGCCTGCCCGGTGCCACAGCCGATCTCCAGCACTCTTGCCCCAGGCGCTACCCCGGCCGCAGCGAGATCATCAAACATCTGCACCGGGTACCGAGGGCGGGCACGGTCATATCGGGCAGCGTCCGCGTTGAAGTTCTCTCGCAACCTCACATAGTCATTGCTATCGCTCACCATCCGAGAGTACGAGCGCAGCTCCTGCGGCAGGCACCCAATTCTCGATGCCAGACACGGCAAGGTGCACGGGGGTCAGTTGTTGGGGGCCTCGGAGCTGATGTCGGCCAGGGGTGAAGCGGGGTCGCGGTCGATGGCGAGGTCGCCGAGGGAGACGATGCCGACGAGGTTGTCGCCGTCGAGGACTGGGAGGCGGCGGAGGGCGTTGGTGCGCATGAGCTCCGTGGCGGTGTCCACGTCGTCGTGTGGGGAGACGGCGACCAGGTCGGGGGCGACGACGTCGCCGACGGCGGTGGTGGCCGGGTCGGCGCCGGTGGCGACCACGCGGACGGTGACGTCGCGGTCGGTCAGGACGCCGCGGACGCCGCTGGTGGCGGTGACCACGAGGGCGCCGATGTCAGCGTCGCGCATGAGTTCCGCGGCGGCGGTGATCGGGGCGTCGACGTCGATGGTGAGTGGTGCGCTGGTCATGATGTTCTTCACCTGCTGGCCCATGACTGGACGACTACCCACTTCCGCCGGTGGGAATCCCCGCCGGGACCCGCCGCGACAGCGGTGGGGCGGAGCAACGGCTGACGGTGACCGCCCGCCGGTGGTGTGTGCCGGCGGGCGGTCAGGCCTGGCAGTGGGCAGTGGGTCAGTTGTCGCGCAGTGGGTCGAGGCCGCCGGTGAGGCTGGCGACGCCGCAGTTGGGGGCGGACCAGAAGCGGCTCGGGCGGCCGTCGACGTGGGTGTGGTCGTTGTGGTCGGGGTACCCGGGGCCGAGGATGCCGGCGAAGCCGTGGTTGCGGGCAGCCTGGGCGAGGGTGCACAGGGAGTGCGGGCCGGCGCCGAGATCGGCGGCGTCGCCGTAGAGGTGGCGGCTGGACGAGGCGCCGCCGACGGCGTTGTTGCACGCGGCGCTGCGGAAGCCGCTGGTGACGCGGATCGGCTGGTCGCCGAGGGCGTGCCGGAGCGCCTGGAGCTTCCACATCGTGACCAGGGCGTTGGCCTTGGCGGTCGCGGCGGAGACGTTGCCGCCGGCCCACGTGCTGTTGCAGTTGTTCAGCTCGGCATAGCTGAAGCTCACGGGCGTGCAGTCGTCGTCCTGGAGGGCGTACAGCTTGGCGAACGTGGCGGGTCCGGCGATGCCGTCGGCGGTGAGGCCGTATGCTGCTTGGAACCGGGCCACCGCTGACTTCGTCGCGGGCCCGTAGACGCCGTCGAGTCCGAGGACCGCGCCCGAGCCGGGGTAACCGGCGACGCGGATCTGCAGCTGCCGGACCCCTTCTCCCGACGATCCCTGGGCCAGCGTGCCGCTCCACGTGTAGCAGGCGTCGGCGTGTGCCGGAACTGCCGTGACGATCAGCGCTCCGGCCGTTGAGAACACCATCAGTAGCGCCGCACTGAGCAGGCGCATCAGTCTTCGCATAGACGCATATAAGTGTACGAATGGAGTGAAGTCAATGGATGTCCGTCGGTACATTCTGACCGGGGCACCCGGCGCCGGGAAGACCACCGTGGCGCTGGCGTTGCGTGCCCGGGGGCACCACGTCGTCGACGAGGCGGCGACCGACGTGATCGCCGCGTCACCGCATGAGCGGCCGCACGAGCGCCACGAGGAGTTCCTCGACCTGGTCGTACACCTGCAGCGGCACCGGCAGGAGCAGGCCGGCGACACACCGGTGCAGCTCTTCGACCGCTCGCCGCTGTGCACGCTCGCCCTCGCGAGGTATCTCGCGAGGTTCGCCGTCGTCGAGCCCACCCCGGCGCTCGACGCGGAGGTGCGGCGGGTCCAGGAGCGGCAGGTGTACCAGCGGCTGGTGTTCCTCATCCAGCCGATCGGGTTCGTGACCCCGACCGCGGCCCGGCGCATCACCTACCAGCAGTCGCTGGTCTTCGCCGGAATTCACGAGGAGGTGTACCGGGAGCACGGCTACGATCTGCTCGAGATCCCGCCCGGCACGGTGCGGGAGCGGGTCGCGATGATCGAGGAGCGGCTGTCATAGACACGACGGAGGACCTGGTGCGGCGGCTCGTCGCCGACCAGTTTCCACAGTGGACGGACCTGCCGGTGGCGGTGGTGCCCAGGCCCGGCACCGACAACGCGATGTACCGCCTCGGCGACGAGCTCGCCGTCCGCCTGCCCCGGCAGGCGAGCGGCGCCGCCCAGGTCGAGCGCGACGCGCACTGGCTGCCCCGGCTCGCGCCCCGGCTGCCGCTCCCGATCCCCGAGCCCCTGGCGACCGGCCGGCCCGCGCTCGGATTCCCGTTCCCGTGGACGGTCGGCAGGTGGCTGCCCGGCGACACGGTCGAGGCGTTCACCGAGCGGCGCGACGCGCTCGACCTCGCCGCGTTCGTCAGCGCACTGCGTGCCGTCGACCCGGACGGCGCCCCCGACGGGTATCGCGGCGGCTCCCTCGCCCGCAACGATGCGTCGGTACGCGACGCGATCGCCCAGCTGGACGGCGAGCTCGACCCGGACGCCGCCATCGCCGCCTGGGAGAAGGCCCTGGCCGCGGCCCCGTGGGACGGCCCGCCGACGTGGAGCCACGGCGACCTGCACGCCGGCAATGTCCTCGCCGCCGGCGGCCGGGTCAGCGCGGTCATCGACTTCGGCTGCGCCGGCGTCGGCGACCCGGCCTGCGACGTCATGCCCGCCTGGACGCTGCTGACCGCCGAGCACCGCGACACGTTCCGCGACGCGGTCGGCGCCGACGACGCGATGTGGGAGCGGGCGCGCGGCTGGGTGCTGTGCATGGGCCTGGTCGCCCTGCCGTACTACCGCGACCGCAACCCCGCCTTCGCCGCGATCGCCAGACGGATGCTCGGCGAGGCACTCCCGCGAGACTGAGCACCGCCGTAAGCCGAGACGCCGCCGGGAGACGAAGCGCCATCGGAAGACGAGGCGCCACTGGGAGACGAGGCGCCGCCACGGAGACGAAGCGCCGCCGCAGAGACGAAGCGCCGCCGCGGAGACGAAGCGCCGCCGCGGAGACGAGGCGTCAGCCGGCGGCTGACAGGTCCGACGGGATCATGCTGTACATGACCAGGTCGTGCCGGCCGGAGCGGGAGACGGCGACGTTGCGCAGCACGCCCTCGACCCGGAAGCCGGCCCGCTCCGCGACGTGCCGGGACGCGGCGTTCGCCGGTGCCGCCTGCAGCGCGATGCGGTGGAAGCCCTGCTCCGTCAGCGCCCACCGGGCCACCGCCGCGGCCGCCTCGGCGGCGACGCCCCGCCCGCGCGCCCACGGCGCCGTCCAGTAGTGCATCTCCGCCGACATCGCCGTCCAGTCGGCGCTGAACAGCGACACGTGCCCGACCAGCCGCCCGCCCTCGCGGGGCGCCACGGCGAAGCCGATGCCCTTGCCGGCGCGGCGGCGCTCCTCGATGCCGCTCGTGCACCAGGCCAGCGCCGTGTCGAGACCCGCGCCGGCGTACGCGTAACCGAGCGGCGACGCGTCGACGAACCGGGCGTCGTGCCAGACGGCGTGGACGTCCTGCGCGTCGCCGGGCACGAACGGGCGCAGCACCAGGCGCGGCGTGGTCAGCGTGACGGACGGCAGCACGGGCTCGGCGGTCACGGCAGCGTCACGCTGTCGACGGGGTCGGCGGAGGTCTCCCACCGCTGCCACCACAGCGCGTCCGGCAGCTCACCGGACGCCTCGACGATGCGGTCCAGCAGGTCCACGCTCTCCTGCGACGCGTCGACCTTGGCGTCCTGGACGATCGCCGACAGCTCCCGCAGCCGCTCCCGCATCACCACCCCGACCAGGTCGCGCCCGGCGGGCGTCAGCGCCAGCCACGTCGAGCGGCGGTCGTCGACGCGGTGGAAGCGCCGCACGAGGTGCTTGCGCTCCAGCCGGTCGCACATGCGCGTCAAGGTCGACGGCGCCACGTCCAGCTCCCTGGCCAGGTCCGCGCTGCGCTGCGGGCCGCCGGTCGCCAGCTCCACCAGCGTGCGGTACTGGGCCAGCGTCACGTCCGAGTCCATCGCCGCCAGATTCCGATCCGCCAGTGCAACCATGCAACGGCTGACCGCCAGCAACGCACGAACCAACGCCTCGTTTCCCCCCGGGGTGGTCATCCGGACATCGTTGCATGGTGGATACGTCGTTCCGGGTGCACTATCGTGTGCGTTGATGGTTGCAGTACGGCAACATTCTAGAAGGAGGCAAATGAACGGCGACGGCACGCCGGAGCTGGCCCGCATCCTCATCGTCGAGGACGACGCCGGCGACGTCGCGTTCACGCTCGACGAGTTCCGCGAACACCGGCTCAGCAACGAGGTCACCGTGATCGGCGACGGCCTCGAGGCGATCGACTTCCTCGAGCACCGCGGCGCGCACGTGGACGCCGCGACGCCCGACATCGTCCTGCTCGACCTCAACCTCCCCGGTGTCGACGGCCGGGTCGTGCTCGACCGGATCCTCGGCAACCCCCGCCTCGCCGACCTGACCGTCGTGGTGCTCACCGGCTCGCCCGCGGAGGAGCAGATGCTGCGCGACTTCGGCGTCCCCAGCGAGCACTTCTTCCGCAAGCCCGTCGACTTCGCGCAGCTGGCGAAGCTCATCCACGGCATCGACCGCTACTACCTGGTGATCGGCCGCCTCACCGGTCGGTGATCAGCGTGTGGTAGTCGGCGACGGTCAGCGGCCGGTCCGTGAGCGCGCCGTCGGCGCCGGGCACCTTCAGCACCTGACCGTCCTGCAGGAAGCGGACCGTGTCCACGTCGGTGCGGGCGTCGAGGGTGCACACGATCTGTCCGATCGCGAGGATGTCGTCGGTACGGCCACCCGCCTGCCGACGGAACGTCACCTCCGCGGTCCCGGCGACCAGCCGCACCCCCGCGATGAGGTCCGTGCCGGTGAGCGCGCTGGTCAGCCCGGCGGCGTGCTCGGCGTCGGTCGGGCCGGCGGCCAGGTCGGCGAGCAGCGCGGCCACGTCGCTGGTCGAGGCGACCCGCCGCTCCACCGCCACGAGCTGGTCGTCGCGGACCAGGTAGAGCCGCTCGACGACGGCCCCCACGGAGTTGCCCGCCGAGTTGCCCGGCGCCTTCTGCGACGGGTTGGGGATCACCAGCGACGGCTCGATCGGCCGTGGCGCGTGCTCGTCGGGGACCCCGCAGGCCTGCGCCGAGAGCGCGAGCAGGGCGGCGGCGACGACGAGAAGCGCGCGGCGTCTCACCGTACGACACCCGGCAGATCCACCCGGAAGCGCGCACCGCCGCCCGGACGGTCGAGCACCTCGACCCGCCCGCCGTGCGCGCTCGCGTGCTGCGCGACCAGCGAGAGGCCCAGGCCGGTGCCGTCGCCGCCGCCGCGGGCGCCCGCCGACCGGCCGCGGACGAACCGGTCGAAGATCACCTCGCGGTCGGCGGGGCGGACGCCGGGGCCCTCGTCGTCGACCTCGACCCGGCCGGCCCCGGCGACGCAGGTGAGCCGGACGGCGACCGGGCCGCCGCCGTGCCGGACCGCGTTGTCCAGCAGGTTGGCCAGGATCTGCTCGAGGCGGCGCCGGTCGACCAGCCACTGCGGCGCGTCGTCGTCGCCGGGCGGCTCCACCAGGTCCGCCGGCAGGCCCTGCGCCTCGGCCACCCGCCGGGCCAGGGCGTGCGGGTCGACCGGGGCACGCTGCGCCGGCTGGTCGCTGCGGGCCAGCTCGAGCAGGTCGTCGACGAGCGACTGGAACCGTTCGATCTCCTCGACGACGAGGCCGGCGGCGAGCGCGGTCCGCTCGTCGAGGTGCTCCCGCCGCCGGTGCAGGACGCTCGCCGACGCCGCGAGGGTCTGCAACGGCGAGCGCAGCTCGTGGCTGACGTCGGCGGCGAACCGGCGGTCCCGCTCGTGCCGGCGGGCCAGCTGGTCGACCATGCCGTTGAACGACGTCGTCAGCCGCGCCAGGTCCGGCTCGGCGGCCGGGTCGAGGCGGGCGCTCAGGTCGCCGTCGGTGATGCCCTGGGCGGCGTCGGCGACCGAGCGCAGCGGGCGCAGCACGTACCGGGTCGCGTACCAGCCCAGGCCCGCGCCGGCCGCCGCGACCGCGGCCGCGACGAGCCCGAGCACCCAGGCGAGGGTCCGCAGCGTCTGGTCGAGCTCGCGCAGGTAGTCGATCTCGTACAGCGCCGTCGTCGGCGACAGCGACACCCCGATGACCAGCGCCGGGACCCCGTCGACGCGGACCCACTGGGCGCCCTGGCCGCCCTCCTCGACGAGCCGTTGCAGCCCCGCCGGGACGGCGTCGGCGGCGCCCGGGTCATTGTTGCGCGTGTACCAGCCGTCGTCGCGGCGCAGCAGGGTGCGCCGGTTGCCGCCGGTGTCCAGCGACCTGAGGATGTCCACGACGTCGGGGTCGTCGTCGCGGAGGCTCGCGGTGATGATCCTCGCGTCGTACGCGGTGGCCCGGACCGTGGCCCGTTCCCGCCCGGCGAGCAGGGCGCTGCGGGTCAGCTCGTACGAGATGAACGCCATCGACGCGGACAGCGCCAGGGCCCCCGCGGCGAACCCCGCGATGACCCGTGTGCGCAGCCCGGCCCGCCTCATCGCTGCAGCTTGTAGCCCATGCCGCGGACCGTCACCAGGCGCCGGGGCGCCCGGGAGTCGTCCTCGATCTTCTGCCGCAGCCGGCCGACGTGCACGTCGACGAGGCGTTCGTCGCCGACGTCGTACTCCCACACCCGCTGCAGCAGCTGCTGGCGGGACAGGACCAGGCCGGGGTGCTCGGCGAGCTCGCACAGCAGCCGGAACTCGGTCCGTGTCAACGCGACCGGCTCGCCCGCGACCCGCACCTCGCCCGCCTCGGGCAGGATCTCCAGGTCGCCGAAGACGAGCGTCGACACGGTGGCCAGCACCGCCCGGCCGCGGCGGCGCAGGGCGCGCAGCCGGGCCGACAGCTCCTTCACCGCGACCGGCTTCACCAGGTAGTCGTCGGCGCCGGCCTCGAGCGCGGCCACGATGTCGTGGGTGTCGTCGCGGGCGCTGACCACCACGATCGGCACGTCGTCGTCGCGGCGCAGCTGGCGGATGCACTCGAAGCCGTCGACGCCGGGCAGCATCAGGTCGACCAGGACGGTGTCCGCGGGCTCGGCCCGCTGCGCGACGAGGCCGTCCTCGGCGGTGGACACGCCCCGCACCGAGTAGCCCTCGTCCTCCAGCGCCAGCATCAGCGACAACCGGATCCGATCGTCGTCTTCGATGACCAGTACGCCCGACACCACTGCATCATGCCAGGTCGGATGCGTTGTCATCGAACTGTCATACTTCCGCGGAACTCCCGCCACATGCGCGGCGGAGGCTCGTACCATGCATACCGGCACCCCCTTGGTCGAGATCGTCGTCACCGAGGAGCTCGACGCCGCCTCGGAGCCACGGGTCCGGGCGCTGCTCGAGGACGCGCTGACCATGCGCCCCGAGCAGCTCGTCCTCGACCTGTCCGGCTGCCCGTTCATCGACGCGACCGCGATCGGCATGCTGCTGGACGTCCACCGGCAGGTCTGGACCTCGGGTGGCAGACTCACCTTGCGCGCCCCGTCACCCCGCGTCAGGAGAACGTTGCAAATCGCGCACGTAAATCACGTGTTACGAATGGTCCCCGAGGACGACGGACACGACATGATGACGGAGACCAGAGCGGCCTCTTGAGAGGAGCGGCGACCGTGACCGCGGCGACGACACCTGACGGCACCGACTTCACGTTGATCTGCGACGCCTGTGGCCAGAGCGTCACCGGGCTGGGCGCGACGATGCACAACTGGGATCTCGTCTGGAGCCTGTTCCGCCGGCACGGCTGGACCGGCGCGCGGCTCGCGACCGGCCCGCACAGCTGCGGGCGCTGCTCCCGGGTGCCGCTCGCGTCCGCGGACGCCGACCCGGTCGGCTGGCTCGCCGGCGACGCACCGCCTTCGGAGGCGGTCGTCGAGGCGGCGCCCGCCCCCGTGGTCGTCACCGACGCCCGGGTGAGCGCGGCGGTGGTCGACGAGGCACTGGTGGTGTCACTCAGCGGCGACCTGGACATCGAGGTCGGGCCGGCGCTGCGCGACGCGCTGTCGCCCGCCGGCTACCGGCCCGGGCACCTGGTGCTCGACCTGAGCCGGGTCACCACCCTCGACTCGTCGGTGCTGGGGCTGCTCGTCGCCGCCCGGCACCGGGCCGCGCAGGCCGGCGGCCACACGTGCCTGGTGGGGATCGCGCCGTTCATGCGCCGGATGATGCACACCCTGTGCCTGCTGCACCTGTTCGTCGTGCTGCCCGACCGGGACGCCGCGCTGAGCTGGCTGCGCGGCGACGACACGGAGCTGCCCCGGCAGCGTGACCTGCGGGGTGAGACGACGCCGGCCTGAGCCGTGACAAACGCTGCATCGAACTATAGAAATGTCGGGATGAACGGAAGTTCCTGACATCTCGGAGGGAAGTGCAGCATGCCCAGCTCCTCTGTCAGCCGGCGCGGTCTCCTCGGCGCGGCCGCTCTCGGTGGCGCCTCGCTGTTGGGGACCCCGGCCGCGAGCGCCGCGCCCGCGCACCGCCAGTCGCGGGTGCCGCTCGACCGGATCAGCGTGCAGCTCTACACGCTGCGCGACCAGCTCGGCCTGGACCTCGCCGCGAGCCTCGCCGAGCTGCGCGCCATCGGGTACACCCGGGTCGAGCACGCCGGGTTCGTCGGCCGGACCGCCGCCCAGTTCCGCGCCGCCCTGGACGCCGCCGGCCTGAAGGCCACCTCGGGGCACGTCGCCATCCCGCAGCCGTGGGACGCGACCGCGTGGCAGCGGGCCCTCGACGACGCCAACGTCGTCGGCAACCGCTTCATCGTCCACCCGTTCTTCGGCATCGACCCCGCCACCGGCCAGCCGATCCGCGACGGCGCGAAGTATCACGCGCTGGCCCGCGACCTCAACCGCGCGGGCGCCCTGGCCAGGCGGGCCGGCCTCGACTTCGGGTATCACAACCACCAGCTGGAGTTCGTCCGCCAGGACGGGGGGTCCCGCACCGGGTACGACATCCTCACCGCCGAGACCGATCCCGGCCTCGTCCACCTGGAGGTCGACCTCTTCTGGGCGTGGCGGGGCGCCGCCGACCCGGTCGACCTCGTCCAGCGGCACCGCGGCCGGATCCGGCAGGTGCACGTGAAGGACATGGACACGGCGGCGGCGTTCACCGATCCGGGCGCTGGCCTCATCGACTTCGGCCGGATCTTCGAGCATGCCCGTGAGGCCGGTCTGGTGGAGTACATCGTGGAGCGCGACGACGCCGGGACGCCGCCGCGCACGCCGGCGGACGCGCTGACCACCGCCCGGAACGGCTTCAAGTTCCTGTCCGACCTGCGCTTCTGACTCACCACTCGTGCGGCAGGCTCGCTTCTGACTCACCACTCGTGCGGGAGGCTGTAGCGCCAGTTCGCCGCGATGAACGTGCCCGCCGGGGTCCGGTAGGACGGCCACACCCCTGCATCTTCATCGGACCTCGGCAGGTCGCGGCGGACCTTTCTGGCCTTCGCGCCCGCCAGTTTCGTCTCGTGGTATGGCCGGTCGTGCCGCACGTCGGGCACCGGCACGCTCGCGGGCCACGGCTCGGAACCGCCGGGGTCGGCGTCGAGATGCACGGCGACCAGGAGCAGCGCGTCGGCGGCCCACGGCGTCCCGTCCGCGCGCACCCGTCGCCGGAGGACCTGCACGTGGTCGTACAACTCGTGCAGCGCGACAGGAAACGCATGCCGCGGATCGCCGTCGCCCCACCCGTCGAGATGCGCGGTCAGGTAGTGCCCATCGGCGGTCCGGACCCGCACCCGCTCCGACGGGGCGTCCTCCGGCGGTTCGAAACCGGGCCGGCGGCGCAGGTCCGCCCGCTTGCCGAGGACCTGGGCCGCGTGGGTCCGCAGCGCCTCCGCCTCCCCGGCCGGCAGGTACCGGTGCGCCGCCGCGTCCGCGTAGGCCTCGCCGTCGCCGTAGACGGCCAGCGGCGGGGGCACCATGACGCCGACGCCGGGCGGGAAGAACCCGCGCTGCTTCTCCCACTCGAACATCGGCCACTGCACGACCGCCCGGGCCGCCCTTTCACCCAGGAATGAGCCGGCGAAGACCCCACCGGCCACCAGCAGTGCTCTGCGCTTCACGCTGTCGAGCCTAGGGCCTATTGTTCCGATTTTTCGCTCATGTACTGATTTGCTCCGGCCGCTCAGGGGGCTATGTAGAAAAGCGGCTGAGGGCTATGTAGAGTCGATGCATGGCGTCGGATGTTCGAATGACCGCGGCGGTGGCGAAGGTGGTGTCCGCCTTCCTCGCCGATCCCGCCGTGGATCGATATGGCCTGGATCTGATGCGGGCGACCGGCCATCCGAGCGGCACGCTGTATCCGATCCTGCTGCGCCTGCAGCGGGCCGGCTGGGTCGACGCGCATTGGGAGGACATCGACCCGGTGGCCGCCGGTCGCCCCGCCCGCCGCTACTACCGGCTGACCCCCGACGGCGTCGTCGCCGCCCGGACCGCGGTGGCGGAGCTCTATGCCCAGCTGGCGCCCGTCGTCGCGCCCCGGACCACCGAGGGGCTGGCATGACCGCGCTCGACCGCCTCGCCGAGGCCCTGCTGCGGCTGGCGGCCCGGCGGTGGCCCGCCTCGGTCCGTGAGGTGCAGCTGCAGGAGTGGTCCGCCGAGCTGCACGCGCTGCGCACCGAGCCCGGCGCCGGTGCCGGGCGGCGGGCGTTCGGGCAGCTGCGGTTCGCGTTCAGCCTCGCCGCCGCCGCACCCGTCGACGACGAGGACGGGGTGCCCCGCGGCTGGCGCGACGCCCTGCCGGCGGCGGGTCGCGCCCTGCAGCCGTTCGCCGTTCTGGTGTTCTTCGGCCTGATCGCGATCGGCCCCGCCGCCGGCGTCCTCCGCGCCGTCGACGAATGGCTCCTCGGCCTGGCCGGCGTGAAGATCGGCTGGCCCTCGGGCGCCGCGATCACCGCGCTGACGTCGGTGCCCGCGCTGCTCGTCCTCACCATCGTCGCGTGGTGGCTCGGCCGCCGCATGCCGCTGGGCCTGCCCGGCCTCGGCCGGGCCGGCTCCGCCGCCGCGGCGCCGCTGCCCCTGGCGCTGGCGTTCGCGGTGCTCGTCGTGGGCACCCAGAGCTCGATCGGCGTCGCCGGCGAGACGTTCGCCGTCTGCCTGGTCATCGGCGCGCCGGTCTGGACGGCGCTCACCGCGGCGCTGGCGGCGGCGGTCGCCCGGCTCACGTCCACACGCCGCCGCTGGTGGCCGGTCGCCGCGCTGCTCGCCCTCGTGGCGACGCCGCTGGTCGTGGAGCTGGCGGTGACCGCCGCCGTCCTGCCGGCGATCTCCGCCTCCGGCGCTGAGCTGTCGGCCGCCTTCGCCTGGGCGCCCGACCTCGTCTCCGGCGCCGTCCTGGGCGGCGGCGCCGACTCGTGGCACCAGTCCCCCGAGGCCATCAGCCTGTTCAACGCCACCAGCGCATACCCGGTGCACCTGCTCATCCTCACCGGCGTCGCCCTCGGCTACGGTGTGGGCGCGGCCCACCCCCGCCCGCCGAGGCCGGCGCCGGTCCCGGTGCCCGCCGCCGCCCCGATGCGCCTGCGCCCGTCCACCGTCACGGCCGGCGTGGTGGCGCTCCTCGTGGGCCTGTTCTCGTGGGCCTACACGCTGACCGTCCTGACCCCCGCCATGCCCAGGGTCGGCGAGACGGCTCCGATGCCGGGCGGCGACGGCGAGCTGTACATGTGGGTGGCCGAGCTCCGCTGGGGCGGCGTGACCCTCGCCGCCCTCGGCCTGCTGCTCGCCACCGCGGACCGCCGGGCCGGCCCGCTCGCCGCCGCCACGCAGACCGTCGCGCTGCTGGTCACCGACGGCGTCCTCGCCCGGACCGAGTCCCCCACCCTGCGCACCGCCCTGACCGCGGGCGCGATCACCGCCACCGTCGCCTGGGCCGTCGCCGGCCCCACCCTCGGCAGGGACGGCCTGGCCGCCCGCCGCCGCCTCGCCTGGACGGCGGTCATCGCCGCCTGCTGCGGGCCGATCATGTTGGGCCAGGGCACCCCGGCGGTCAACCACCCGTTCCTGCCCACCGGCCTGTCCGTCACGACCGCGCTCGTGGCCGCGGGCCTCGCCCTCGTCGCCGCCCGGTCCGCCGCCGCGGCCCGCCCCGTCCCCCTGCACCCGGCCTGGTCCGCCGCCGTGACCGCCACCCCGGTGCTGCTCCTCGGCGCCCTGGGCCTCACCACCGGCGCCGGCGTGCCGAGCGACATCACGATCACCGGCCTGCTCCTGTCCGCCCCGATGCTGCTCACGGTCATCGCCGTCATGCGCACCCGCCGCCCCGCCGGCGGCTGGGCCAGACCAACCCTCTGGACCGTCCTCGTCCTGACCAGCCCCGTGCTGAGCTTCCTGCTCGTCGCCGCGTCCCTGCTGCTGTCGATGTTCGCCGCCAACGTCCTGTTCACCGTCGCCGGCAGCAGCTGGGCCGCCGACGGCATGTCCCTCCTCCCCGGCGCCGTCATCCTCACCCTCACCATCGGCGTCCTCACCGCCAGGAAGCTGATCCGCACCCCGGAGCCACCGCCCGGCCATCCCGCCCTACCCTCCCCTCACCCCACCCCGCCGCCGGGGCAGCCAGCCGTACCGCCTTACGCCCCAGCCCTCCACTCGCCAGCCCTCCACCGGCCGTCCCCACAACCGCCGGCCCTCCACCCACCGTCCCTCCAACCAGCCCCACCAGCCGGCCAACCAGCCGGGCGGCTCTAACCACCAGCACCCAGCACCGCCGCGCCACCGGACCAGCAACCGCCCGCTCTGCCCCACCCACCGACCCTCCACCCGCCGACCCTCTACCCGACTGTCTCGCCACCCGGCTGTCTCGCCAACCGGCCAACCGGCTCTCACCACCACGCCACGACCTTGGCCAGCAGCCGCCCGCCCGGCCCTCACCCACCCACACTCCGCCCGCCAGCACCCATCCGCTGGCCCTCGACCCGCCGGCCCTCCACCGGCCATCGCTCCGACGCCCACCAGCCAGCCAACCGCACGGACCTGACCACCAGCACCCAACACCGCCACGCCACCCGGACCAGCAACCACCCGCTCTGCCCCACCCACCGACCCTTCCCCCGCCAACCCTCCACCCGGCTGCCTCGCCACCCGGCCAACCAACCGGCCGACCGGCTCTCACCACCACGCCACGACCTTGGCCAGCAGCCGCCCGCCCGGCCCTCACCCACCCACACTCCACCCGCCAGCACCCCACCCTGTGGCCCTCGACCCGCCGGCCCTCCACCCGGCCGCCGCTTCAACGGCCCCGCCAGCCGACCAACCAGCCGCGCGAACCTGACCGCCAGCACCCAGCACGCCACGGCCACCCGGCCAGCAAACACCCGCGGGACCGACACCGCCTTACCCACCAGTCCCGCCGGCTCGCCGCCCAGCCGCACAGAAGCAGCTGCTGAACCCCGAACTCGCCTCGCCAACCGGGCCACCACCCGCCTTCAGTCGACCAGGCCGTCCTGCAACGCTGGCCCTCCTCCCGCCATCTCGGCAACCGGACCTGCCATCGGCCAACCGGGCGCGCGGCGCTGACCGCCAGCACCCCGACCCGCCGATTCTCCAGCGGCCAACACTCCAACCACGGGCGCTTCGATCGACAGTCCAAACGGCTGGCCACCCAGCCACACGAGGGCAGCCGCTGGATCCCGAACTCGCCGCGCCTCGCCAGCTGGGCAACCGGCCTCGCCAGCCGGCCGAACAGCCGCACGGCTCTGGTTGCCACCACCCAGCGCGCCACGCCAGGTGGGCCAGCAACCGCCTTCGCCGCCCTACACACCGGCTCTCCTACACCACGCCAGCGGACGCGACGCTCCGGCTGGCCCACCCAGCCGCGCGAAGTAGCTGCTGGAACCCGACCTCGCGTCCCCAGCTGGGCAACACCCGTGTCGCTCCACAGGCCGTCACTGCGACCGCCGGCCCTCCATGGCCGACGCTCCCCAGCGGCGCTCCAACGACCGGGGCTCCAGCCGGGCCCGCCAGAGAGCCATCCCAGGCCGCGCGGCCGGTCCGAACAGTTCTGCCAGCTCGGCGACCAGCAGTTCCGCTCGATCTCCCGGCCCCGCCTGACCGGATGCACCCAGCTTCTGACGGGCCCCTCCGCACGGGAACACCATCCGCCAGCTTCCCGTCCTGCACCGCCCGATTGGCAAACGTGGGGCGGCGGGGATGAGTTGACCGGCGGTGTGGTGGCTGTCGGAAGATCCAAGGACGGATCCGGTCGTGGTGATGGCCAGATCCGTCCTTGGATCAATGCCGGAGCGTTGTGGTCAGGTGGGTGGGTGGAGGAGGAGAGGGATCGCGGACTCCTCGATGGTGCGGGCCTGGTCCAGGAGGTCGGCCAGGGTGGTGAAGACGGTGGTGGGGTCGGTGGTGGTGGGGTGGCGGGCGGTGGTGGAGATCGCTGACCAGATGGTGGCGGCGGAGCGGAAGGTCGACGCCGCTTCGGTGAGGTGGGGATTGCCGGTCAGGGTGGCGGCCTCGTCGAGGAACTCGGCGTAGAGCGGGCGGGTGGCGGCGGGGGCGGTGTACTGCTCCTCCAGGCACTCGTGGAGCCGCCGGAGCGCGAACGTGAATGCGGCGGGTGTGGCGAACCGGCGGGGGAAGCCGGTCTTCGTGCGGGTGTCGCGGAGCTGGGACGCCAGACGGGTCATGCCGGAGAAGCCGAAGTTGGTGTCGAAGGCGTTGCCGAGGACGGGGACGGTGAGGTGGGTGGCGGTTTCGGCGAGGGCGGCGGGAATCGCGGTGGGCAGGGGGACGGTGGGGGTGCCGGTGACGACGAGGCGGTGGTGACGGCCCTTGCGGTGGGCGGACCAGGCCTCCATGAAGGCGTCCACGGGCAGCTGGTGCGGGGCGTCGTCGTGGACGGTGAAACCGCCGGGGTGTTCGTCCAGGACGAGGATGCCGTGGGGGTCCGCGTCGATGGGGACGGCGACGGTACGCCATGGCAACCGGCTCGCGGTCACGGTGCAGTACACCGGACGCCCGGCGGCAAGGGAGAGCCGCAGCGCCTTGAGGGGCCGCCGGGGTGGTGCTGTGCGACTCGGTGAACGGGACGCCGAGGCGGGTCAGCACCGTGGGGGTCCAGGGGGCGGGGTGGTGCTGGGCGACGACGGTGAGCATCGGGGGCATGCCACGGTAGTCGAAGACGGCGGTCATGGAGCCGATGCCGCCGCCGAGGCCGCAGATCATCGGCTCGCTGAGGTCGGTGCCGGCGGCGTGCAGGAGGCGGCGGACGAGGTCGCTGGGCTGATGTTGCGGGGGGCGGGCAGTGGCGCGGGCGGCGACGACGTGCCTGCGGGCGGTGGTGTAGGACTCCCCGGTGCGTGTGCTGCGCTCACGGACGAGTCGCTTGAGATGCTTGTGGTCGGTCATCGCGGCTGCCTCACCGACGGTCGGGCCGCTTCCGCGTGCCCACGCGGCGAAGTCGGCGACCGTCGTGCGGGACCGGGCCTCAACAAGACCGCGATGGCAACGGACCATCTCCTCCCCCGCGCGGCCGGCGGGCGTGGGCCACCGGTCGAGGGTACGGCGCGCGGACTGCGCCACCAGGCACTGTATCCGACCCCGTGCTTGACTGGAGCCATGGCGGGCGAGCGGCGGTTCGTGGTGCAGCGGCACCGCGCGACGCGGCTGCACTACGACTTCCGGCTGGAGATCGACGGGGCGCTCGCCAGCTGGGCGGTGCCGAAGGGGCCGACGCTCGACCCGAAGGTGCGGCGGGCCGCGTTCCACGTCGAGGACCACCCGATGGACTACGTCGACTTCGAAGGGGTCATCCCCGCCGGTGGGTACGGTGGCGGCGACGTCATCGTGTGGGACGCCGGGACGTGGGAGCCGTACAAGGACCCGGACCCCGCCGCCGCGGTGGCCGCCGGCCAGCTGCACGCGCGGCTGCACGGCGAGAAGCTGCGCGGGGCGTTCGTCCTCATCCGGACGGGACGGCAGCAGAACGGCAAGGACGACTGGCTGCTGCTGCACAAGCGCGACGAGCACGCGGTCGACGGCTGGGACCCGGAGGACCATCCGCGCTCCGTCCTCAGTGGACGCACGAGCGAGGAGGTGCTCGCCGACCCCGACCGGCTGTGGGACCCGCACACCGGCGCCCGGGCGCTGCGGGCGAGCGAGTCGGAGCTGCGGGCGCTCGACGGGCTGCGCGACGGCGACGACTGGCACGTGTTCGGGCGCGCGGTGCGCGTCGGCGATCCGGGCACGGTCCTGTTCCCACCCTCACGGGCCGGGGAGGCGCCGGTCACGAGGCGGGAGCTGCTGCGGTACGTCACCCGGACGGCACCGGCACTGCTCCCCCACCTCGCCGGCCGGACGCTCGCCCTGCGCCGCTACCCGGACGGTGCCGGCGGCCGCGCGACCTGGCAGCGCCGGCCGCCGCGGCACGCGCCGCCGTGGCTGACCGCCTTGAACGCGGACGAGCCGGCCGCGGTGGTGTGGGCGGCCGCCGCGGGCGCCCTCGAATGGCACGTCGACACGACGGGCCTGGCCGTGATCGACCTGGGGGCCGGCAACGCGTGGGCGGATCAGGTCGCGCTCGCCCGCCTGTACCGGACGGCGTTCGAGCACCTGAAGGTCTCCGCCGGCGTGAAGGTCGGGCCCGGCATCGAGCTCTGGGTGCCGGCGGCCGGCGACGCCACCGCCTGGGTCGAGTCGCTCGCGCGCTCCATCGCGGCGGTGGCGCCCGGCTTCCAGCATCACGGCGTGGCGGGCGGGCCGGCGGCGGTCGCGCCGTACAGCCCGCTCGCCGCGCCGGGTGCGCCGGTGTCGGCGCCGATCGGCTGGGACGAGCTCGACGACCCGGCGCTGGCCCCGGCGGCGTTCACGGTCCGCACGGTCGCGGACCGCGTCGCCGAGCGCGGCGACCTGTTCGCGGCCACCCTCGCCCCACCGCGCGCCCTGCCACCGCTGGTCTGAGGTCCCGCCCCCGCCACCGGGCAGCGGGACGGCACGCCACAGACCACCGGCCACCGCCAGACAACCGCCGCCAGCCGACCGCCGCCGAACGGCCACCGCCAGACGGCTACCGCCAGCCGACCACCGCGGCCAGACGACCGCCGCCGAACGGCCACCGCCAGACGGCTACCGCCGAACGACCACCGCCAGATGGGCCCGTGGGTCGCCGGGGTCAGGCGATCGCGGCGGCCGCGGCCCGGCCGGCCACGCGGCCGGAGAACAGGCAGCCGCCGAGGAACGTGCCCTCGAGCGAGTTGTAGCCGTGCATGCCGCCGCCCCCGAAGCCGGCTGCCTCGCCCGCGGCGTACACACCCGGCAAAGGCGAACCGTCGGGCTGCAGGACCCGGGCGGAGAGGTCGGTGTGCAGGCCGCCGAGGGTCTTACGGGTCAGGATGTTGAGGCGGACGGCGATGAGCGGGCCGGCCTTCGGGTCGAGGAGGCGGTGCGGGGTCGCGACGCGGATGAGCTTGTCGCCGCGGTAGGCCCTGGCGCCGCGGATCGCGGTGATCTGCGCGTCCTTGGCGAACGGGTTCGTGAGCTGGCGGTCGCGGGCCTCGATGACGGCCTTCACGGCGGGGGCGGAGAGCAGGGAGGAGCCGGCCAGGGTGTTCATGCCGGCGACGAGCTCCTCCACCGTGGGCGCCACCACGAAGTCGGCGCCCTTCTGCTTGAAGGCCTCCACGGGGGCGGGCGCGCCGGGGCGGACCCGCTGCAGCACCTGCCGGACGCTGCGGTTGGTGAGGTCCGGGTTCTGCTCGGACCCGGACAGCGCGAACTCCTTCTCGATGATCTTCTGGGTCAGGACGAACCAGCTGTAGTCGTGCCCCGTCGCCATGAGGTGCTTGAGGGTGCCGAGGGTGTCGAAGCCGGGGTAGCACGGGGCCGGCAGGCGCTTGCCGGTGGCGTCGAGCCACAGCGACGACGGGCCCGGCAGGATGCGGATGCCGTGGTTGGGCCAGACGGGGTCCCAGTTCTGCAGGCCCTCGGTGTAGTGCCACATCCGGTCGGGGTTGATGATCTGCCCGCCGGCGGCCTCGGTGATGCCGAGCATCCGGCCGTCGACGTGCGCGGGGACGCCGGCGACCATGCGCTTCGGAGGCGTGCCGAGCCGGGCCGGCCATGCCTTGCGGACGAGGTCGTGGTCGCCGCCGATGCCGCCCGAGGTGACGATGACGGCCTGGGCCGACAGCGAGAACTCGCCGGTGACCTCGCGGGAGCTCGTCTGCCCGCGCGCCACGGAGCTGTCGGCCAGGACGGCGCCGCTGACCCCGGTGACGGTGCCGCCGGTCTTCAGCAGGGCGTCGACGCGGTGCCGGAAGCGGATCTCGACCAGGGGGCTGGCCTGGGCCCGGCGGGCGAAGGGCTCGACGACGCCGGGCCCGGTGCCCCAGGTGATGTGGAAGCGGGGCACGGAGTTGCCGTGGCCGTCGGCGGGGCCGCCGCCGCGCTCGGCCCAGCCGACGACGGGAAACACGCGGTGCCCCATCGCCCGCAGCCAGGAGCGCTTCTCGCCGGCGGCGAACTGGACGTAGGCCTCCGCCCAGCGGCGCGGCCACAGGTCCTCGTCCCGGTCGAACGCGGCGCTGCCGAGCCAGTCCTGCCACGCGAGGTCGGCGGAGTCCTTGATCCCCATGCGGCGCTGCTCCGGCGTGTCGACCAGGAACAGCCCGCCGAACGACCACCACGCCTGCCCGCCGAGGCTCTGCGGCGGCTCCTGCTCCAGCAGGATCACCCGCTTGCCCGCGTCGGCGACCTCGGCCGCGGCGACCAGCCCCGCGAGCCCCGCGCCGACCACGATCACATCTGCATCCACGCCCTCAGACTAGGCATCGGCGTGCGAGAATCGTGGCGCCGGGAGCAGAATCTCGGCATCGTTTTGTCACCCCGGTGACAATTTCGGGAGGTGTACGGTCGATCTCAGCGCCGCCGTCCGCGAGCGGCTCCGCGGCCTGCGCGAGCGGCTGCACGACCGGACCCTGGCGACGGTCAGCGCGGCGATGCTCGCCCAGGGCCGGTCGCTGTCCGGCGGGCAGGGGCGCGGGCTCACCATGGGCGTCGAGACGGCCGTGGACGCGTTCGTCGACACGTTCGTCGCCGGCGGCGACCTGACCCGCACCCGTGCGGTGTTCCACGAGCTCGGCCGGACGGAGTACCGGGAAGGCCACCGCATCGACGCGCTGCGCTCGGTGCTGACCGTCGGCGGCCGGGCGATCTGGTCCGCCGTCAGCGATCCCGGCGACGACGGCGAGGCGCTCGACCGCGCCGACCTGTCCGCCGTGGCACACGCCCTGTTCGGTTACGTCGACGTGCTCGCCGGTGCCGCCGCCGAGGGGTACCTCGACGAGCAGCAGGACGCCGCGCTCGACTGGGCGCTCGTCCGGCGCCGCCTGATCACCCTGCTGGTGCAGCCGGACCCGCCCGGCGACGCCGCACTGCACGCCGCCGCGGAGGCGGCCCGCTGGCCGCTGCCGGCGACGGTGACCGTCGTCAGCGTCGAGGGCACCGACGCCGAGCACGTCGCCCGCGCGGTCGGCGGCAACGCGATCGCCACCGTCATCGACGGCGCGACCAGCGTCGTGCTGCCCGGCAGGACCGTCCGCGGGCTCACCGGGCGGCGGTCGGCGGTCGGGCCGGAGGTGGAGTTGCGGCGGGCGCGGACGTCGCACCGGCTGTCGCGGCGGGCGCTGCAGCTGCAGCAGGCGGGCACGCTCCCCGACGGTGTCGTCGCCTGCGACGAGCACCTGGTGACGCTGCTGCGCGCGTGGGAGCCCGGCGTCGCCGACCGGCTCGCCGCCCGCGCCCTCGCCCCGCTCGCGGACGCGACCCCGGCGTCACGGGAGGTGCTCGCGGAGACGCTCCTGCAGTGGCTGCGCTGCCAGGGGCAGGTCATTGCGACCGCCGAGGCGTTGCACACCCATCCGCAGACCGTCCGGTACCGGCTGCGCAAGCTCCGCGCGGCGTACGGCGACCGGCTCGACGACCCCGACGAGCGGCTGGCGCTGCAACTCGGCCTGTCCTGAGCCGCGTCTGCCGGTGCCCATCCCCACGCCCGACCAACCTGTGACGCACGCCACTGAACCGGAAGCTCGGCCCGGCCCGTCGGGAAGGGTGGACGGGCAGGTGGGGAGGCGCCGGTGGAGCTGGAGCTGCGGTCGCGGCTGGCCGACGAGCTGTCGGCGGGGCCGGAGCCGCCCATCGGCGACCTGGTCGCGGCGTCGATCCTGCAGGGGCGGCGGCTGCGGGTGACCCGGCGGCTGCGGCACGGGGCGGCCGCGCTGCTGGCCCTGCTGGTGACGACCGGCCTGGTGAGCGGGTGGGCCGTGCTGCGTCCGGGGGCCGCGCAGGTCGGTGCCCCCGCGCTCGCCGGCCCGCTGGTCCCGGCCACTCCGGCGGGCCTGCTGGTGCTGCTGGAGTCGCTCCTGCCGGAGGGCGTGACCAGCGGCTACGCCGGCTCCGCCGACGGCGGTCTGATGGTCCAGGTGTACCTCGACACCGGCCGGGGCCCGGGCATGCTGCGCGTGGCGGTCGGCCGGGACACCAACGGCCCGCTCGGCGCGGACGAACGCGCGAAGTTGAGCCAGGGTGCGGTCACCGGCCCGTTCCGCCGGCCCGACGGCGCCGAGGTGACCGTCGCGTACCTGCCCGACAACTGCGTGCAGCGCACCGTCGTCGTGCTGCACCGCCCGGACCGGGTCGTCGTGCAGGTCAACATCGCCGCGTGCCTCGCCTGGGACGGCACCACCAACGCGGAGGCGCCGCAGGTGCTCACCGCCGTGCAGGCCGAGGCGGTCGCCGCCGACCCCCGCTGGGGCGTCATGATCCCCCGCTCCCTCGTGGACGCCGGCGCCGCCCGGCACCCGACGCTGCCGGAGCTCACATGAGCGGGCCGGAGCGCAGCGGAGGAGCCGCGAATCGGCATCGCGGGAGTGGGTCAGGCCGGCGCCGGAGCGCAGCGGAGGCGGTGGCATGACGGACGCGGAGGCGGACTTCGTCGACTACGCGCGGGCGGCGGCGCCGAGGTTGCGGCGCACCGCGTACCTGCTCTGCCACGACTGGCATCTGGCGCAGGACTTCACGCAGACGACGCTGGCGAAGCTGTTCGTGCACTGGCGGCGCATCCAACGGCGGGACGCCCCCGACGCGTACGCGCGGAAGGTCCTCCTCCGTGTCTTCCTGGACCACCAGCGCCGCAGCAGCAGCCGCGAGCTGGTCGTGCCGCGCATCGCCGAGCCGGAGGCCCGCCCGGACCAGCCCGAGCTCCGGCTGACGCTGCTGGAGGCGATGGCCCACATCCCCGCCCGCGACCGCGCGATCCTGGTGCTGCGGTACTGGGAGGACCAGAGCGTCGACACGGTCGCCGACCTCCTCGGCATCCCCACCGGCACGGTGAAGGCCCAGAGCGCCCGCGCCCTGACCCGCCTCCGCCGCCTGCTGGGCACCACGGAGCTGGCCCTGCGCGACTGACCCTGCGCGACTGACCCGCGGGGCGGTGGGGTCAGGGGCTCAGCGGGCGGTCCAGCCGCCGTCGATGAGGAGGGTCTCGCCGGTGATGAGGGACGCGGCGGGCGAGACGAGGAACAGCACGGCGCCGGCCACCTCGACGGGTTCGCCGATGCGGTGCAGGGCGGCGATCCGCTCGACGACGTCGCGGCGGTGGGCGGGGTCGGCGAGGTACTCCTCGGTGCCGGGGGTGTGGATGAACGTCGGGGCGACCGCGTTGACCGTGATGCCGTGCCCGCCCCACTCGACGGCCAGGCAGCGGGTCAGGTGCGCGATCGCGGCCTTCGTCATGCAGTAGACGGCCTCGCCGGGCAGGGCGACGGCGCCGGCCTGGGAGCCGATGTTGACGATGCGGCCGTGACCCTGCCCGATCATGACGCGGCCGGCGGCCTGGCTGGCGAAGAAGGTGCCCTTGAGGTTGACGGCGAGGGTGCGGTCGAAGTCGTCCTCGACGACGTCCTCGGCGAGGTTCTCCGGGGCGATGCCGGCGTTGTTGACGAGGATGTCGAGGCGGCCGAAGTGCGCGACGGTCGCGTCGACGGCGGCGCGGACCTGGCCGACGTCGGTGACGTCCATCTGCAGCGGCAGCACCCGCCGGCCGAGCGCGGCGACCTCGGCGGCGAGACCCGCGTCGGCGCCCGCGTCGCGCAGCCCGAGCGCGACGTCGGCGCCCGCGTGTGCGAGGGTGAGAGCGATCGCGCGCCCGAGCCCCCGCGCGGCCCCGGTCACCAGGGCCACCTGCCCGGGCACGTCGAACCGGGGCGCCTCGAACGGGGGCACGGCGGAGCGGGGCAAGGGCGCGTCAGAGCCGTCCATGCCGGCAGCGTACGTGAAGGGGCACGATGATCATCGAGGCGCGGTACAACGGTCCACCCGGCTCCGGCAACGGCGGCTACACCGCCGGGCTGGTCGCGGCGCACCTCGAGGGGCCGGCCGAGGTGACGTTGCGGAGGCCGCCGCCGCTGGACACGCCGCTCGCCGTCAGCGCCACGGCCGGTTCGGTGCAGGTGCACGACGGCGACGCGCTCGTCGCCTCCGCGCGGGCCGACAGCGGGGAGCGGCCCGGCGCGGTCCCGCCGGTCCCGTTCGCGGCGGCCGTCGAGGCGTCGGCGGGCTACCCCGGGTTCGCCGCGCACCCGTTCCCGACCTGTTTCGTGTGCGGGCCGGAGCGCACCGACGGCCTGGGCCTGTTCCCCGGTCCGCTGCCCGACGGCCGCACCGCCACGCCCTGGCGCGTCCCGGCGGACGTGTCGCCGGTCCTGGTCTGGGCGGCGCTGGACTGCCCCGGCGGCTGGTCCGTGCTGACGGAGGGCCGCCCGTACGTCCTGGGCCGCATGACCGCCCACGTCGACGCCGTCCCGCCGCCGGGGGCCGAGTGCGTGATCACCGGCCGGCACGTCGGCTCCGAGGGGCGCAAGGCGTCGGTGCTGTCCACGCTGTACGGCCCCGGCGGCGACGTCCTCGCCGTCGCCCACGCAACCTGGATCGCCGTCGACCGCTGACCCCGGTGCCCACCGTGGTGATGCCGCGGTGCCGCCGTGGTGATGCCGCGGTGCCGCCGTGGTGATGCCGCGGTGCCGCCGTGGTGCCGCCGTGGTGCCGATGCGGTGACGCCGTGCTGTCGTGATGCCACGTGTCCCGCCGACTCAGGACCTTCGGCCCTGAGGACCGGTGCCGGGCCCGCCGATCCTGAGATGGCAAGGATGACGGCGGACGCTGGAGGCGACCCGATGCAACGCGACGACATTGTGCTGGCCCACGAGAAGTGGTTCCTCAAGGACCCGTCGGCCTACACGCCGGACTGGTCGTTCGCGACCCGGCCGGCCACGCTCGCGGTGCTCGCGCTCGTCGTCGCGGTGACCGTGGCCTGGCGGGCCGCCGGCCGGCGGGTCGGCACCCCGGAGCTGGGGATCCTTCGCCCGCTCGGCCGGATCACCCCCTACCTGCCGCGCCTGCTGGCGATCCACCTCGGCGTCAGCCTGCTCACCCTCGCCGCCCGCGGCTACTTCCTCGCCGCCGACCTGGAGCTGCACGAGCTGCCGGCCCCGGCGCTGCTGGGCGTCGTGGAGGGTGCGCTCGGCGTCTGGTTCATCACCGGGTACCGGCTGCGCCCCGCCGCCCTGCTGCTGGTGGTCGTCGGGCCGGTGGCGCTCGCCGCGACCGGGCCGGTCAGCCTCCTGGAGGCCGCAGACCTGCTGGGCATCGCCGGGTTCCTCGCGTTCCTGCCGCCGTCCGGCGACCGGCACGGCGCCGTCACCCCCGACCCGAAGACCCTGCGCCGGGCGCTGCTCGCGCTGCGGGTCGGCGTCGCGACCGCCCTGGTCACGCTCGCGTTCTCGGAGAAGCTCGCCAACCCGGCGATGGCCCGCGCCACCCTGGAGCACTACCCGCAGCTGGACGTCTTCGCCTACCTCGGCCTGCACGTCCCCGCCGACACGTTCATCCTCGTCGCCGGCGCCACCGAGCTGCTCTTCGGCCTGCTGGTCCTCTCGGGCGCGATGCCGCAGCTGGCGATGCTGGTCGCGGCGGTCCCCTTCAACGCGACGCTGCTCATCTTCGGCGCCCCGGAGCTGCTCGGCCACCTGCCCGTCTACGGCGTCTTCCTGACCCTGCTCGCCTACGGCTCGGACCCGGCCACCGCGGGCGACGTCCGCTGGCTGCCCCGCCTGCGCCGCACCCCGGCCCCGCAGCCCGCCACCGCCTGAGCGGCCAGTCCCTGGGCGAACCGGACACCACCCGAGCAACCCGTACAGAGCAGCCGCCTGCGTCGCACCCCGCGCCGCGGGCGGTTCCTCGTACACCGGCAGACGCCACGGTCCTGAGAAGCGCGGGACCAAGGTCCCGCGGGTGGGGGTATCTGCGCCCTGCCCGCCACCCGCCGCCGGCGGCGAGGCTGGAAGCGTCACTCTCCGAGCATCCGAAGGAGCCCGTCATGGCCGCCATCCTGTACACCGATCACGGCGCCGCCGTGCGGGTCAGCCCGGCCGGCCGGGCGCTGACCGACGCCGTCCTCGCCGCCCTCGGCGCCCCGTCGATCCTCAACACGCAGCCGTGGCACTGGCGCATCGACGGCGACACCGCGCAGCTGCTCGCCGACCGGTCGCGGCAGCTGCCGGTGATCGACCCCGACGGCCGGCTGCTGACGCTCAGCTGCGGCGCCGCCCTGCACCACGCCCGGGTCGCGCTCGCCGCGGACGGGTTCGCCGCGGAGGTGACGTACCTGCCGGACGCCGGCGACCCGGACCTGCTCGCCACCGTGCGGGTCACCGGCGCCGGGGAACGCACCGCGGCGGCGCAGCGGCTGCGCCGGGCGATCGGCATCCGGCGCACCGACCGGCGGCCGTTCGCCGAGCGGGACGTGCCCGAGGCCGCCCTCGACGGGCTCCGCCGGGCGGCCGCGACCGCCGGCGCCGACCTGCACGTGGTCCGCCCGCGGGACCTGGTCGACGTCGTGGTGGCCGCCGGCCACGCGGCCGACGTCGAGCGGGCCGACCCGGCGTACCGCGCCGAGCTGGCGACCTGGGTGCGCGACGACGCCGAGGACGGGGTCCCGCCGGCGACCGCCGCGGAGGGCGGGCCGCGGCCGGTGCCGGTCCGTGACTTCACCGGCACGCCGGAAGCTCTTCCCAGCGTGTACGCCGGCGGCGACGTCGCCGACCGGCACGCCCGCTACGCGGTGCTGGTCACCGGCGGCGACCTGGCCCGCGACTGGATCGCGGCGGGCGAGGCGCTGTCGGCGGTGCTGCTCACCGCCGCCGGTGACGGCCTGGCCGCCTCGCCGATGAGCGACCTCGTCGAGGTCCTGCCGGCCCGCACGATGCTGCGCCGGATGCTCGGTGACGTCGGCCACCCGGCGATGGTGGTGCGCATCGGCGTCCCCGGCCGGATCCAGCCCGCCCCCGCCTCCCCGCGCCGCCCGTCGGGCTCGGCGGTCGACCTGGCTGGGTGAGCATCGCCACACTTGCCACCCGTACATCGGGTGAACACGGGACGACCAGTGGAAACTCGTCGGCGCTATCGTCAGAGACGGCCGACCCGAGTAGCGAGACGCAACGTTGCACGCCCCGGTTCCGTCTTCAGCATGAGATCGACGGTTGGAAGGGCGTGCGGTGGCGAAGAAGAAACGCAAGGACCCGCTCTGGGCGAAGCTGCTCCTCGTGCTGGGCGCGTTGCTGCTCGTCGCCAGCGGCGGCGGGCTGATCGGCGGCAAGCTGCTGCTGGACCACTACAGCGACCAGATCACCCATGAGGGCGGTCTCGGCCAGGCCGCCGCCGAGGGCAACACCATCGACGGCCCGATCAACCTGCTGCTCGTCGGCGTCGACGAGCGCGCCGGTAACGCCGAGATGGGCGCCCGCGCCGACTCGATCATCATCGCGCACATCCCGGCCAGCCACGACGCCGTCTACCTGACCTCGATCCCCCGGGACACCCGGGTCAGGATCCCGGCGTTTCCGAAGACGAAGTACACCGGCGGCACCGGCAAGATCAACGCCGCGTTCCAGGCCGGCTCGGAGAACGGCGGCGGCCGCGAGGGCGGCCTGGAGCTGCTCGCCGAGACCGTCAAGGAGCTGGCCGGCGGCCTGCGGTTCAACGGCGCCGCGATCGTCAACTTCGACGGGTTCAAGGGCCTGGTCACCGCGATGGGCGGCGTGCACATGTGCGTCGACGAGCGGGTCATCTCCATCCACACCGGCTGGAACACCAAGACCGGCAAGGAGGGCGTGCCCTACAACTTCGTCAACGACCTCCCCACCACCCTCAAGCCCAACATGCGCCCCCAGATCTACGAGGTCGGCTGCTACGACATGGCGGCCTGGGAGGCCCTGGACTACGTGCGGCAGCGCGACAAGCTCGCCAACGACGACGGCGACTACGGCCGGCAGCGCCACCAGCAGCAGTTCATCAAGGCGATGCTGAAGAAGGCCACGAGCTCCGGCGTGATCCTCAACCCGATCAAGATCACCGAGATGCTGAACCGGATGGGCGACGCGGTCTCGTTCTACAACAACAAGATCGACCTCACCGACTGGATCTTCACCCTCAAGGGCATCAAACCCGACCAGATGGTGACGTTGAGGGTCAACAACGGCGACTACCACTCCGAGACGATCGGCGGGCAGTCGTACGAGATCCTCGACGACAACGCGAAGGCGCTCCTCGCCGCGATCGTCCGGGACGAGGTCGGCCCGTTCCTCGCCGGGCACCCCGAAATGATCAACAACAACGCCGACCAGCCTGCCGTGACGCCCGGCGCGACGCCGTCGAAGTCGGCGTCTGGGAAGCCTTCCACCCGTTAGGCACCGACAATGGGGTGGTGGGTGCCGAGACGCTGCTGCTGTTCGCTCTCGCCGCGGTAGCCGTCGTCGTCGCGGTGCGCTGGTTCGCCGGGCGCACCGGGCTGCCCGCCGCCGCGATCCTGCCGGTCCTCGGCATCGTGTACGGGCTGCTGCCCGCCCCGGACATCACCCTCGAGCCGGAGATCCTGCTGACGTTCGTGCTGCCGCCGCTGCTGTACAGCACGGCGCTCGACGCGTCGCTGATGGCGATCCGGCGCAACGTGCGGATCGTCGTCAGCCTGTCGGTCATCCTGGTGCTCATCACCGCGCTCGCCATCGGCGCCGGCTTCCACCACCTCGTCGCGGGCGCGTCCCTCGCCGCCGGGATCGCGGTCGGCGCCGCCGTCGCCCCGCCCGACCCGGTCGCCGCCCTCGCCGTCGGGCGCAGGGTCGGCCTGCCGCAGCGGCTCGTCACGATCATCCAGGGCGAGGGCCTGCTCAACGACGCCACCGCCCTGACGATCCTGAGCTTCGCGTCCGCGGCGATCCTCGGCGACAAGTTCTCCGCGACCGCGGCCGTCGTCCGGTTCGTCGTCGCGGCCGTCGGCGGTGCCGCCGTCGGCGCGGTCGTCGCCGTGGGCGTCGGGATGCTGCGGCCCCTCAACCGGGACCCGCTCACTGCCAACGCGATCTCCCTCGCCACCCCGTTCGCCGCGTACCTGCTCGGGGAGCACCTGCACGTCTCCGGGGTCCTCGCCGTCGTCGTCGCCGGTCTCGTCGTCGGCCACCACGCGCCCCGCGCCGCGTCGGGCGCCAGCCGCCTGCAGACCAGCGCCGTCTGGCGGCTCGTCGACTTCCTGCTCGAGGGCTTCGTGTTCCTGTACATCGGCCAGCAGCTGCCGGACGTGCTCCAGGGGCTGCGCCGGTACGAGACCTCCACCATCGTCACGGCGGTCCTCGTGTCGGTCGGGTCGGTGCTGCTCATCCGGCCCGTGTGGCTCCTGCTCACCCAGTCGCTGCCCAGGTCGCTGCACTCCCGCCTCGGCACCGGGCAGCACGCCGGCAAGCTCACCGGCCGGGAGGTCACCGCGCTGAGCTGGGCCGGCACCCGCGGCGTCATCAGCCTCGCCGCCGTGTTCACCCTCCCCCGCATCACCCCCGACCGGGACCTGCTGCTGTTCTGCACCCTCACCGTCGTCCTCGTGACGCTCGTCGGGCAGGGCCTCACGTTCGGCCCCCTCGTGCGCCGCCTCGGCCTGCGCGCCGACGCCGTCGACGAGGCCCGCCTGCGCAACGAGGCCCGCTCCGCGTCGGTCCGCGCCGCCCTCGAACGCCTCGACGACCTCGCCGTCGTCATCGGCGAGAAGCCCGGCCGGCGGTCCGCGGAGGACGCCGCCGCCGAGATGGAGGCGATCCAGGTCATGCGCGGCCTGCTCAACCAGCGCCTCGCCCGCTACCAGGGCCGCATCGACCTCCTGCAGAACGCCGAGTCGCCCGAGATGCCGGTGTCGCCACGGTACGAGGCGGCGCTGCGGGTCCGGCGCGCCGCGATGGACGCCCAGCGGGAGGAGCTGCTGCGCTGGCGCGACGCCGGCACCCTGCCCGACGAGGGCCTGCGGGTCCTGGAGCGGGAGCTCGACCACGAGGAGCGGCTCCTGCCCGAACGGCCGTCCCGATGACGTAGCGTCGCAGCATGGAGCGCAGGCGGGTGCTGGTGTCGGGACGGGTCCAGGGCGTCTACTACCGCGACACGTGCCGGCGGGTCGCCGTCGGCGCCGGCGTCGGCGGCTGGGTCCGCAACCTCGACGACGGCCGCGTCGAGGCGGTCTTCGAAGGCCCCCTGGAAGCGGTCGAGCGGCTGGTCGCGTGGACCCGCCAGGGCCCCGCGGAGGCGTCCGTCTCCGGCGTCGAGATCCACGCGGAGGCCCCGGAGGGCCTGGCGGTCTTCGCCATCCGCTGACCGGCGGCGTTGCGCCCCGGCGGAGGGCTCCGGGATAGTCGGCGGATGGGTGACGGGGACCGCCTGACGGCGCTGCTCGACGAACAGGCCGCCTTCTACCAGGCGGTCGCGTCCGAGTACGACGACCACGCGCTGCACTTCGCCGGCGGCGACGAACTGACAGAGCGCCTTGAGAGAGCCATCGACGACTTCCGGCCGACCGGCCGGGTCCTGGAGCTCGCCTGCGGCCCGGCCACCTGGACCCGGCAGCTGCTGCGGCACGCCACCGACCTCACCGCCGTCGACGCCTCCGCCGAGATGCTCCGCATCGCCGCGGCGCGCGTCGGTGCGGCGCCCGTGCGCTTCGAGCGGGCCGACCTGTTCAGCTGGCGGCCGGACCGCCGCTACGACGTGGTGTTCTTCGGCTTCTGGCTGTCCCACGTCCCGGCGGAGCGCTTCGCGCCGTTCTGGTCCATGGTGTCCGACTGCCTCGAGCCGGACGGGCGGGTGCTCTTCGTCGACGACCCCTACCGCGCGGAGGAGGAGCTCATCGAGGGCGCGGACTCCCCGGTGATCCAGCGCCGGCTCACCGACGGGACGCCCTACCGGATCCTCAAGATCCCGCACCGGCCCGCCGACCTCGAGCGGCGGCTCGAGGAGCTCGGCTGGGCCGTCACCGTCCACGCGAACGGCCCGTTCTACTGGGGCAGCGGCGGCCGCCGCTAGCCGGCCAGCTCCACCGGGGCGGCGGCGGGCGCGACCGGGCCGGCCGCGGTCGGTGCCGTGCGGCGGGAGACGGACCAGGCGCGCAGCGCCACGATCGGGACGACGAGCGCCGGCGTGACGACGTACAGGAACATGCCGGCGCTGCCCCCGCGGCTGACGGCGACGGTGTAGCCCTCGGCGTCGAGGCGCTGGGCGACGCCGTCCAGGAGGTCGGCCGAGACGCCGACGGCGAGACCGATCCAGAGGGGTGCGACCGCGGCGGCGAAGGTGGCCACGCCGCGGAACCACTTCGGCAGGAACGGGATCGCGACGACGAGCGCGGCCAGGAGGGTGATGACGGCGGGCCAGGCCAGGGCGCGGCCGCCGAGCTCGAACGCGGAGTAGCTGACGCGCTCGGCCCTGCCGTCGCGCAGCCCCCAGAAGTCGGCGCCGAGGTGCGGGGCGCTGAGCATCGTGACGCCGGCGGTCACCGCGACGAGCACCACCAGGTCGTGCGGCCGGGCGAGCAGCAGCACGAGGACCATCGCCAGGAGCGCGACGCCGAGGACGCCCATGATCCAGCCGCCCATCGCGTACGCGCCGGCGGCACCGTCGCTGGCGTCGGGGGTCGGCCCGAGCTCCGGCAGGTGGGCGCCGGCGAGGCGCTCGTCCAGGTGGCTGATCTTCAGGCGCAGCGCGGCCATCAGCAGGATCATCAGGGCCGCGACCAGCGCCGCCGGCGGGCCCACGACCCGGCGCAGGGTGGCCGGCGACTTCAGCAGCGCGGTGACGAGGACGACGAGGAGGCCGCCGCCGATCAGGTACGCGATCCAGTACACCGGTGCCTGCCGGCCGTGCAGCTCGAAGAGGGTCGCGGAGTCGCCCGGGTGGGCGTCGACGAACGGGATCCGGGCGCCGAAGAACAGCAGCACGGTCGCGATCACCGTGAGGAACGCCAGGCCGAGCGCCGGCCGGCCCGGCGGCGGCGCGACCGGGCCGCGCCTGCGGCGCAGCACCGCCAGGGTGGCCAGCAGCGCGAGCGCCAGCAGCACCCCCACCCCCGTCAGCACGGTGACGACGGTGGCCTCCGTGTCCGACGGTGCCAGGTCCTCCATGCGGCGCCTCCCCCGAGTCGACCGCCGATCCTAGAGGACCCGGCGGCGGCAGGAGGCCCTGTGCTAGGCGGCTTCCTGCAGGGCGACGCGGCCGGCGCGGGTCTTCTTCGCGCGGTACATGGCGGCGTCGGCACGGGCGACGAGGGCGTCGGCGGCGACCGTGCCGGGGCGCGCCCAGCTGACGCCGATGCTGGCCCGCGGCAGTATCCGCACGCCGTCGAACCGCAGGGCGGCGCTGTCGGCGGCGACGGCGGTGGCGAGGGCCTCGGCGATCCGGCGGGCCTGCGGCCGGCCGGCGACGTCGCGGCAGACGACCACGAACTCGTCGCCGCCGAAGCGGCCGACCACGTCGCCGTCGCGGACCGCGCCGCGCAGCAGGTCGCCGACGTGGGTGAGGAGGCGGTCGCCGGCGGCGTGCCCGTGCCGGTCGTTGACCTGCTTGAACTCGTTGAGGTCGACGAAGACGACGGCGACACCGCGGCCGCCGGCCGGCAGGGCCAGGGCCTCCTCGAGGGCGGTGAGGGTCGCGGCGCGGCTGCGGCAGCCGGTGAGGGCGTCGTACGTCGCCTGCCGGTGCAGCTCCTCGCGCATCCGGACCGCGTCGGTGACGTCGGTGAGGCAGATGATGGCGCCGGTCACCCGGCCGTCGTCGCCGGCGAGCGCGCGGACCTTCGCGTCGACGCGGCGCAGGCCGGTGTCCGGGTGGCGGAAGCCGTACTCGAGGTCGGCGTCGGCGCCGTCGCGCAGGACCGCGTCGAGGGCGGCGGAGACCTTGGGCAGGTCGCCGGGGATGACGCCGCCGGCGAGGCGGGTGCCGTCGAGCACGTCGCCTTCCGCGGTGCCGACGGTGCGGGCGACCCGCGCGTTCTGATACACGATGACCCGGTCGGCGTCGATCTGCAGGATGCTCATCGGCAGCGCCTCGGTGAGCCGGCGCAGCCGCTGCTCGCCGGCCCGCAGGGCCTCCTCGGCGGCCATCTCGTCGCTGATGTCGAGCATCTCGCCGACGACGTGCGGGTCCCCGGGCGTGCCGAGGAAGCTGTGGTTGGTGATCTCGAACCAGACGGCGTGGCCGTCGCGGTGCAGGTGCCGCAGCCGGACCCGGCGGGCGCCGCCGTCCGGGACGGTGAGCAGGTCCATCCAGCTGGCGATGGCCCGCTGGTGGTCGTCGGGGTGGACGAGGTCGATGGCGCGGCGGCCGACGAGCTCCTCCGCGGTCCAGCCGAGCAGCCGCGCGATGCCCGGGTCGGCGGCGGTGATGACCGCCGTCTGGTCCTTGCGCACGGTGACCATCCGCGGCCGCACCGGGTCGGCGCCGAGCGCGCCGAGCGGTCCTTCCAGTCCCGTGATGCAGCAGGTGTACAGGCCGAAGCGGTGCGTCGTGTCGACCAGAAGCATGCGGGCGACGACGCCGGGCGCGGCCCTCGGGCGGACCAGGCACTCGGCGGCGCCCTCCGTCACCGCCCGGTGCCACGCGTCGACGACCGCCGGGTGGTCCTCGCCGACGATGAGGCCGAGCGCGGACGACGGACCCTCGAGCGGGCGCAGGCCGGTGCGGCGCAGCTCGTCCGGCAGCGGCGCGAACAGCCCCTGGACCGTGACGGCGCTGATGAACGCGTCGGGGTGCTCCGCCAGTACAGTGGCGAACACCGCGTCGCGGGCGGCGGCGTCCATCGTCGGTCCCGGCATGCCCGCGTCATCGGCCGGGCGGCCACCCGCTGAAGGACACGCTCCTGTGACCTACGGCGCGGTCTACAGCTCATAGGCGTCGCGGGCGGCCATGATGTGCTCGATGTTGGTCTCGGCCCAGGATTTCAGCGCGCCGAGGACCGGGGCCAGGGACCGGCCGAGCGGGGTCAGCTCGTAGTCGACGCGGACCGGGACCGCGGCGGTGACGGTGCGCTTGACGAGGCCGTCGCGCTCCAGGGTGCGCAGCGTCTGGGTCAGCATCTTCTGGCTGGCACCGGCGATGCGGCGCCGCAGCTCGCTGTGCCGGCGCGGGCCGTCGGCGAGCGCGTTGACCAGCAGGCCGGCCCACTTGTCGGCGATCGTCTCGAACACCTCGCGGGTCGGGCAGGCGGCCATGTAGGCGTCGTAGAGGACCTTCGCCTCGAGGCGCTGCTGCTCCGCGGTCTTCGTCATGACGGTCCCTTCGCGTCCCTAGGGCACTTTCAGGTGCCTGGTTTCGAAGAGTACCCACCCCCGGCAGGCTGGTCCCAGTCACTTCCGATCAAGGGGGCAGGTCATGCGAGTCGTTGAGGTGCAGGGGTACGGCGGCGTGGACACGGTGCGGGTCGTGGAGCGGCCCTCGCCGGTGGGTGCGGCCGCCGGGCGGATGCGGGTCGAGGCGGCCGCGGTCAACCCGGTCGACGTGGCGACGCGGGCCGGCTGGCTGGCCGCGCTGCTGCCGGACCTGACCGGGCCGTTCGTCCTGGGCTGGGACTTCGCCGGGGTCACCGACGACGGGCAGCGGGTCGCCGGGTTCGTGCCGTGGTTCGAGCAGGGCGGCACCGTCGGCGCCCAGGCCTCGGTGCTGTTCGCGGACCCGGCGTGGTTCGCGCCGGTGCCCGCCGGCACGGATCTCGTCACGGCGGCGACGCTGCCGCTGAACGCGGTCACGGCGGCGCAGGCGCTGCGCATCGCCGGGCTCACCGCCGGCCGGTCACTGCTCGTCACGGGGGCGAGCGGCGGCGTCGGCGGGTTCGCGGTGCAGCTGGCGGCGGCAGCGGGCGTCGAGGTGACGGCGGTCGCGTCCACGGGCGACGAGCCGTTCGTCGCGGGGCTCGGCGCGAAGACGGTGTTGTCGCGCACCGACCCGCTGCCGCCGAACGCGTTCGACGCGGTGCTGGACGCGGCGTCGGTGCCGGGGGCGATCGGCGCGGTCCGCGACGGGGGCGTGCACGTGGCCGTCACCGACCCGTCCGCCCCGGCCGCCGAGCGCGGCGTGCGGGTCGGCACGGTGCACGTGACCCCGGACCGGGCGCTGCTCGCCGAGCTGCTCGGCGCGGGCCTGGTCACCCGGGTCGCCGGCACCCTGCCCCTCGACGAGGCGGCGGAGGCGCACCGGCGGCTGGAGGCCGGCGGCCTGCGCGGCAAGCTGGTGCTGACCATCTCCTGAGGGCGGTGGTCCAGGCGGTCGGCCGGTGCCGGCCACCTCCTGACGGCGGCGGTCCAGGCGGTGCCGGCCGTCCCCTGACGGTGGTGGTCTAGGCGGTCAGCTGGTGCTGGCCGCTCGGCCTGACGAGATCCGGCGTGGGCCGGCCGTAGAGGTACCCCTGGACGAAGCGGTAACCCAGCCGGTACAGCTCCTCGGCCTGCGCCGCGGTCTCGACCCCCTCGGCGATCGCGGTCAGCCGCAGATGGTTACTCACGTCGATGAGGGCCCGCGCGATCACGGCCTGCCGCCCCGGCGTACCGACGTGATCCACGAACGACTTGTCCACCTTCAGGATGTCGACCGGCGCCGTCTGCAGCAGGCCGAGCGACGAGTGCCCGGTGCCGAAGTCGTCGAGGGCGATCCGCACGCCGAGCGCGCGCACCGCACGCAGCGTGTCCAGGGCGGTGTCGCTGTCGAAGACCGCGGTCTCGGTCACCTCGACGACCAGGTGCCGCGGCGGCAGGCCGGTGTCGGTGAGCACGGCGGCGACCGACTCGGCGAAACCGGGCTCCGACAGCTGCCGAGCCGAGACGTTGACGCTCACCCGCTGCGGCGCGTCGGCGCCGAGGGTGGCCCGCCAGTGCGCCATCCGGGCGCACGACTCGCGCAGGATCCAGGCGCCGAGCTCGACGATCAGGCCGTTGTGCTCGGCGACCGGCACGAAGTCGGCCGGGCTGACGAGCCCGCGCAGCGGGTGCCGCCAGCGCACCAGCGCCTCCACCGCGACGGTCTCCCCCGACGGGAGGGCGACGATCGGCTGGTACGCCATGAAGAACTGCGACTCGTCGAGGGCGGTGCGCAGCTCGGCGCCGAGCTCGGCGTGCTCGGACGCCTGCCGGTCGAGGGCGGCGTCGTAGCGCAGCACCCGCCCGCCGGTCTTCTTCGCCGCGTACATGGCGACGTCGGCGCGGCGCAGCGGCTCGAACTCCTCGCCGGTGCCCAGGCAGTCCGCGACGCCGACGCTGGCGCGCACCAGCAGCCGGTGCGGCCCCGCCTGGAACGGCCGCTCCAGGGCCTCGGCGTAGGCGGCCACGTCGCCGCCGGGCAGCAGCAGCGCGAACTCGTCGCCGCCGAGCCTGGCCACGGTGTCGCCCGGGTGGGCCACCGACCGCAGCCGCTCGGCGACGGCGATGAGGAGCCGGTCGCCGACGCCGTGGCCGAGCCGGTCGTTGATGCCCTTGAAGTCGTCGAGGTCGATCAGCGCGACCGTCGCGGGGGTGTCGAGCGCCGCCCGGATGCGCGTCTCGAGCTCCCGCCGGTTGGCCAGGCCGGTCAGGTCGTCGAGCATGGCGAGCCGGTGCACCTGCCGGACCAGCCCCGCCATGCGTACACCCACCAGCAGGAACAACACGACGGCGCAGGCGCCGACCGGCAGCCAGTCGATGTCGTGCGGCCGGGTGACGCCCTGGACCAGGAGCACGCCGGGGGCCAGCAGCGACGAGCTGGCCAGGGTCAGCAGGCGCACCCACCCGACCGTCGCCCGCGCCTCCCGTGCCTTCGCCCGGGGCGCTCTCGACGACGGGTGCAGCCCGGCGGCCGCCCACAGCACGTAGGACAGCATCCAGCCGGCGTCGAACAGCCCGCCGCCATAGGAGGTGTACGACGTGACGATCGAGTACATGACGTCGGCGCAGTTCAGCAGGGCGAGCGAGGTGGCGAGCAGGCCGATCCCGGCGTCGCGCACGGCGCCGGAGACGAACAGCCTGGCGAGCATGGCCAGCAGCAGCGCGTCGAACGCCGGATACGCGAGCGCCACCACCCGCGTGCCGATCGCGGTGCCGTCGTGCGCGATCGGCTGCATGACGAACGTCCACAGCACCAGCCCCGCGCCGGTCGCCACGATCGAGGCGTCCAGGACCGCCGCGCGGCTGCGCCCGGCCCGCTGCCGGACCAGCACGAACACGCCGGCGGCGAGCAGCGGGTACGCGGCCAGGTAGAGCGCGTCCGCCACCGACGGGAACGGGTCCTGGTGCAGCACGTGCGCGTAGTAGGTGTAGACGGCGTCGCCGCCGGACCACAGCACCATGCCGGCCGCGAACAGCCACCACGCGGGCCGTTCCTTCGCGGCCTGCCTCGGGGCCACGGCGAGCAGCACCACCGCGGCGGCGGCGCCGAGCCCGTCGTAGACCAGACTGGCGGCGAACGACCCGGTGGGGAGCAGAAAATAGCCGACGGTCGCCAGCACGCCGGCGACCGTCCACCACATCCACAGCTTCCCCCGCACCTGTGCTATTTCGGCGGGTTCACCGCCTGGTTGAGGGTGCTTCAGCTCACGGTGTCGAGCTGCGCCCGCAGCTGTGAGTCGAGCTGCGCCCGCAGCTGCGACTTGGGTCGCGCCCCGACCACCTGCGACACCAGCTCCCCGTTGCGGAACAGGCTGAGCGTCGGCATCGACAGCACCCCGTACGCCCGCACCGTCTCAGGGTTCGCATCCGAATCGATCTTCACGATCCTCGCCCGGCCCTCGTACTCCTTGGCCAGCTCCTCCAGCACCGGCGACAACCGGTGGCACGGCGGGCACCATTCCGCCCAGAAGTCCACCAGCACCGGCAGCTCGCTGCCGAGCACCTCCTCGGCGAACGTGGCGTCCGTGATGTCCTGCATGACTCAGCCCAGCTCCTTCACGATCGTGGCCCGGATCCGCCGCAGCCGCACGATGTAGTCGTCGATCTCGGCGAGCCGGCGGGTGAGCACCTCGACCGACCCGGGGCACTCCGCACCCGAGCTGTGCCCCTCGCGGATGCACTCCACGAACGGCCGGGTGTCCTCGAGGTTGAACCCGATCTCCAGCAGGGCGCGGATCTCCCGCACCAGCCGCAGGTCCTCCTCGTCGTACTCCCGGTACCCGTTCGACGTCCGCCTGGCGCTGAGCAACCCCTGCTGCTCGTAGTACCGCAGCGCCCGCGCACTCGTCCCGGCCTGCTCCGCCAGCTCACCGATCCGCATGCCGCCAACCGTAAACCTTGCCACCAGCGTCAACGCCAGCTGTAATTCCCCGCCACCGCTGCCGCGGCAGGTCCCGGCGGGGATGCTCACCCGACCGCGGTGCTTCCGCCCCACCGCTGCCGCGGCGGGTCCCGGCGGGGATTCTCACCCGCCGCTCACCACCGACGCCGTGTCCGGTGATCGAAGTCGCCTGGTGGCCGTCCGGACGACCACAACCGTCCTTGGATCACGAACGGGGCGAGCCGAGGACGGAAGAGCCCAGGGCGTGGGTGCAGGTCCGCAACTCAGCGCGGGAAGCCACGGCAACGCCACCGAACATGGCGTCGGTCGTGCTCACCGCCCGGCGCCCCCACCCGTGATCGAAGTCCCGCGCTGGCCGGTACGACCACCGTGCGACTTCGATCACGGACGGCGCCGCCGAACGACAACACGACCGACGCCATGCCAGGACGCAAGCCGCGGGCCCCCGCACCAAGGCCGCGGACCTGCACCCACGCCTCGGGAGCCCCTCCGTCCCCGGCTGACGCCGCTCGTGATCCAAGGACAGCTGTGGCCGTCCAGACGGCCACAGCGCGACTTCGATCACCGGGCGGCGCCGCCGAGCGGCAACACCACTGTTGCCTTGTCAGGTTGCATTGCCGCGGCCTCCCGCACCGAGACGCGGACCCGCACCCACGCCCAGGAAACCCCCTCCGCCCTGGCACGCATGATCCAAGGACAGTCGTGGCCGTCCGGACGGCCACCAGACGACTTCGATCACCGGGCACGGCGGCCTTCGTGAGCGGTGGGGTGGGGCGAAGGCCGGCCACCGGATGCGGCGTAAGCCGCTTGGCCTGCCTCGCGTCGCGGAGCGGCGCATTGGGGCCGCGGGTGAGAATCCCCGCCGCAGCACAACCTCAGCCGGCCAGGTGGCCCCAGTGGGGTTCCAGGTCGTGCCAGGTGCCCTGGGCGGCGGCGGTGCCGTCGAGGAGGACGACGACGCGGTCGGCCTGGGTGAGGGCGGCGCGCTTGGAGGTGGAGCCGATCACCGTGACGCCGTGGGCGCGCAGTGCGCGCCAGAGGGCGAGCTCCGTCGTGACGTCGAGGGCGGAGGACACGTCGTCGGCGATGAGGAGCTCGGTGCGGGGGGCCAGGGCGCGGGCGAGGGCGAGGCGCTGGAGCTGGCCGCCGGACAGGCGGGTGCCCTTGTGGCCGATGAGCAGGCCCAGGCCCGCGCCGGCGGCGGCGAGGTCGTGGGTGAGCTGCGCGGTGGAGACGGCGTCGTCGGGGTCGACCTCGTGGCCGAGGCTGATGTTGTCGGCGACGGTGCCGGACAGCACGCGCGGGAGCTGGGCGACGTAGCCGATCTGGTTGGGGCGCAGGAACATCTCGGGTTCGGTGACGGGCTCGCCGTTCCAGCGCAGGGCGCCGGTGTGGTGGACGATGCCGGCCAGGGCGCGCAGGAGCGAGGACTTGCCGGAGCCGACGGGGCCGACGACGAGGACGAGCTCGCCGCGGGAGACGGTGAGGTCGAGGTCGCGCACGGCGACGGTGCCGTCCTCGTGGACGGCGGTGAAGCCGTCGAGGTCGAGGCGGCGCAGCGGGCGGCGCGGCGGCGCGACCGGGGCGGGTGCGGTGCCCAGCGACAGGTCGACGCCGGGGACCTGCGCCGCGTACTCCGCCTCGCCGGTCATCGCGACGGTGCGGCGGGTCCAGACGCGGGCGGAGGGCAGCTGCGAGACCAGCGACGCGGTCGTCCACGCGAACCAGCGGGCCGAGCCCAGGGTGGACACGGCGACGAGGGTGGCGCCCGGCGTGAGGTGGCCGGTGAGCAGCAGCGCCCAGGCCCCGATCGGCAGCAGGCCGCTGGCGATGGCGGGGGTGGAGCGGGCCCAGACCTGCATCGAGATCTCCCAGCGCTGCCGGGCGCTGCGGATCTCGTCGAGCTTGGCGAGGTGGTCCAGGACGGGGCTGGTGGCGCCGGCGAGCTTCACCGTGCGGGCGGCGGACAGCGACGAGACGAGCGCGGTGGCGAACGCGGCGCGCGCCGCCACCGTGAAGGTCGCCGAGCGTTTCAGCACGGGGCCGAAGAGGGTGGCGGTGAGGCCCGAGACGACGATCGTGGCGGCCATGAACGCGGCCGGCACCAGGGAGCCCGAGACGAGGGTCATCGAGACCAGGACGAAGGCGCAGATCCACTGGTCGATGAGGTTGTCGGCGAGCACGACGACGCGTTCGGTGTCGCCGCCCTGCGCGACGACCTCGGCGGGCGTGTGGCTGCTGACGCGGCGCGGGCCGGTCTGGCCGTGCACGAGCCGCAGGCTGATGCGCAGCAGCTGCCTGACCCACCACTCGGGGAACCACTTGCCGGTGTAGTACGGCAGCGGCAACGGCAGCAGGAGGCCGGCGACGATCCCGACGGCGGGCCACAGCAGGTCGCCGGTGCCGTCGACGAGGTCGGCCCACAGCCACGGCAGCACCGAGCCGTCGAGGCCGAGGAACACCATGAGGGAGAACATGGCGACGGAGACCAGGCCGAACCGGGCGTCGTTGGTGGCGAGCTTGTAGATGTTCCACAGCGTGCGGGCGCGCGGCAGCTTCGGCAGCGGCGGCGGGTCCGTCTTTTCCGTGACGGCGGAGACCAGCGAACCTTCCAACGGCGGCGGCGCGTCGAGCACCGCGACGGACGAGGAAGACGCGGGCACGGTGGCGCGGACCTCGGAAGAAGCCAGCAGCGAGGCGAACCGGGTCGAGGACGCCATGGGGCCGGCCTCCACGACGGCGCCGTCGGCGAGGACCACGACCTCGTCGCAGCGGCGTACGGAGGACAGCCGGTGCGCGACGATGATGCCGATGCGCCCGACAAGCAGCCGGTCGGTGGCCCGCTGGACCTGCGCCTCGGTGACCGGGTCGAGCCGCGCGGTGGCCTCGTCGAGGATGACGACCTGCGGGTCGCGCACGACGATGCGGGCGAACGCGACGAGCTGCTCCTGCCCGGCGGACAGTGCGTGGCCGCCCTCGCCGAGCTTGGTGTCGATCCCGTCCGGCAGCTCGGCGACCCACGACGTGAGGCCGAGCTCCTCCAGCGCGGAGGCGGCCCGGGGAAGCAGCGCGGGGTCGAAGAGGGCGATGTTCTCCGCGAGGGTGCCGGCGAGGATCTCGGTGCGCTGCGGCACGACGGCGATCCAGCGGCGCAGCGCCTCGATGTCGAGGTCGAGCAGGTCGGTGCCGCCGAGGAAGACGGTGCCGCGGGGCAGTTCGACGGCGCGGGTCAGCACCTTCGCCAGGGTCGACTTGCCCGATCCGGTCCGGCCGATGAGGGCGTACGAACGCCCCCGCGCGAACGTGAGACTGACGTCGCGCAGCGCGGCCCGCGCCGTGGAGTCCGCCCCGTACCGGAAGGTCAGGTCCCGCACGACGAGGTCGCCGGGCGCGGGCGCGGCACCCCCGAGCGGCTCCTGCCGCGAGTCGCGCAGCAGGAGCACCCGGCCCCAGGCGCCCAGCGCGTACTGCAGCTCCGGCACCATCCGGCTGGTGTGCTCGACGGTCGCACCGAAGCCGAGGGCGAGCAGCCACACGGCGGTGAGGCGAGCGCCGTCGATGTGGCCGGAGGTCAGGGCCCACAGCCCGGCGACGACGATGACCGCGATGCCGGCCCGGACGGCGCCGGCGGCGACGGCCGTGACGGCGCCGGAGCGGGTCCAGACCTGGCGGCCGCGCTCGAGCACGACGCTGGCGCGCCGGGCGTACAGGCGCAGGACATAGGGACGGGCGAGGCTGGTGCGCACGTCGTCCTGGCCGTGGATGGACTCCTCCATCAAGGCGGCGAGGTCGGACCAGGCCTCCTCCTCGCCCATGCGGGCGGTGCCGATCTTCGACGTCGGCTTGCGCAGCACGGCGGTGAGGCCGGCGACAAGCACGATCATGCCGACGCCGGCGGGCCACCAGACGTACATGGTGGTGCCGATCGACAGCACGCCGAACGCGATCGACTGGGCGATCCGCACGCCGCTGCCGCGCAGCTCGGAGCCGACCTGGTAGACGTCGCCGTCGATGCGGTCGAGCAGCTCGCCGACCGGCGTGGTCTCCAGGGTCGGCAGGTCCTGGCCGAACGCGACCCGGCACAGCCGCCGGCGCACGTCGGCGGACCAGTCGGCGGTGACCCTGGCCATGATGAGCCCGACGAGGAGGTCGGTGGCCACGGCGGCGAAGAGCGCCACCGCGAGGACCACGAACATGGTCCATGATCGATGGATCAGGACCGATCCGGCGACGCCGGCGGCGAGGGCCTGACCGGCGGCGCCGAGGACGACCAGGAACACCACGAAACCGGTGCGGCGCGGCGACGTGGCCCAGAGGTCACGGAGCAGGCGCATGGTGGGATCCCCCCGGATCGTGTTGGCGGCCTCTCAGCCTGCGCCGCGACGCGGGGCTTTTCAAACCATTTACAGGAGATCAACCGCCGTCTCGATCGACAGGGCGTGACCTCTGGCGACCGCCGCGGCACGCTCCGCGACCGGCAGAGCAGCCTCGGCGTCCGTCGTGAGCGTGGCGACGTGTGGGCGGGTGCGGTCGGGGCCGCCCCGGGTCTTCCGGGCCGCCGTGAGCAGCGTCACGGCCGTGGCCGGGTCACCGCCGAGCAGCAGGACCTCCGCCGCGTCCTCGAGCACGGCTCCGGCGACGGGCCCGTCGAACGCGTCGCGGGCGTGTTCAAGAGCCACCGCGGCCATGGTACGGGCGGCGGCCGTCGCACCTTCCCGGGCGCGCACCACCGCCAGTCCACCGTGGACGGCCGCGAGCAGCTGCGGCGAGGCGCGGTCGGCGCCGAGCACCTCGGCCGCGCGGTCGAACCGCTGCCGGGCGTCGGCGAGCCGGCCGGCCCGCAGCGCCCGGTCGGCGTGCACGTACTCGACGTAGGCGATCCCGTCGGGCAGCCCGACCTTGAGCGCCGTGTGCCGCGCCCGGTCCAGCATCGCCTCCGCCTCCTCCGTGCGGCCGAGCAGCTCGTACAGCTGGGCGAGCCGCACCTCGGCGGGCGGCCGGTCCTCGGCGGCGCCGAGCACGTCGAACAGGCGCAGCCCTTCCTCGATGTGCCCGGCGGCGGTCGCGTAGTCGCCGCGCCGGGCGTGGATCTCGCCGAGGGACTGCAGCGACGCCGCCATCCCCCACCGCTCCCCGATGGCCCGGAACCCGGCGAGCGCGCGGTCGAAGCGCTCGACCGCGGCGTCGTACGGGATGCCGACGTTCATCTCGGCGTGGCACAGCAGCAGCTGCCCGAGGCTCGACAGCCACGGGTCGGGGTCGTCCAGGAGCGCGCCGATGCGGTCGAGGGTGGCCTCGCTCGACCCCTGGCGGAACAGCATCGCGACGGCCTGGAACAGCCGGAACATCGGGTGGTCGCCCTGGTGGGCGAACGCCTCGTCGAACCACTCGTTCACCTGCGAGGCCTCGCCGACGCCGTCGAACCCGTTGACGGCGGCGACCCCGCACGCCATCGCGCGCGCCCCGGGGTCGCACGGCCCGTCGAGCGCGAGGGCGGCGACGGCCAGGGCGCCGCCCTCGACCCGGTGCCCGCGCATCCACCAGTACCAGCTGAGCACCAGCACGAACCGGACGGCAAGGTCGGCGTCCCCGCCGGCGATCGCGCGGCGCAGCGCGCCGTGCAGGTTGTCGTGCTCGGCGGACAGCACGGCGAGGGACTCGAGCTGCCCGGCGGTGCGCAGCGTCGGCTCGAGCCGGTCGGCGAGCGCCAGGAACCAGGTCGCGTGCCGGTGCCGCAGCCGCGCGGTCTCGCCCTGCTCGTCGAGGCGCTGCAGGCCGTAGGCGCGGATCGTCTCCAGCATCCCGTACCGCCCGCCGGTCTCCACCAGCAGCGACTTGTCGACCAGCGCGGCGACCAGCTCGACCGGGTCGCCGAGCGCGCCGTCCGGGTCGCAGACGGCCGCGGCCGCCTCCAGGGTCGCCCCGCCGGGGAAGACGGCGAGCCGGCGCAGCATCACCCGCTCGGGCTCGGTGAGCAGGTCCCAGCTCCAGTCGACGACGGCCCGCAGCGTCTGGTGGCGCGGCAGCGCGGTGCGGCTCCCCCGGGTCAGCAGCCGGAACCGGTCGTCGAGCCGGTCCGCGACCTGCGCCGCGGTCATCGACCGGCAGCGCGCCGCCGCCAGCTCGATCGCGAGGGGCATCCCGTCCAGGGCCCGGCAGATCCGCAAGGCGGATCCGTCCAGCCGGAAGCCCGGTCGTACCGCGGCCGCCCGGTCCGACAGCAGCCGCACCGCCGCCGAGTCCAGCGCGTCCGCGGGCAGCGGCCCGACCGGCAGCAGCACCTCCCCGGTGATGCCGAGCGGCTCCCTGCTCGTGGCGAGCACGCGCAGGTCCGGGCAGTCGCCGAGGAGCCGGTCCGCGAGCGCCGCGGCGGCCTCGACGACGTGCTCACAGTTGTCGAGGATGAGGAGGATCCGCCGGTACGACAGCGCCTCCGCGATCCTCGGCAGTGCCACCGTCGCCCGCCGGACGGGCCCGGCCGCCGCCGACGGGTCCCGCATGCCCAGCCCGGTCCACACCGCCTGCACGACGTCCGCGGGGTCCGTGACGTTGGCCAGCTCGACGATCCACACCCCGTCCCGCGGCGCGGCGGCCCGCCCGGCCTCGGTCGCCAGCCGCGTCTTGCCCGCTCCCCCGGGCCCGACCAGCGTCACCAGCCGCGCCGTGGCGAGCGTGTCCCGCAGCGCTCGCAGCTCCTCCGCCCGCCCGACGAAGCTGGTCAGCGGCGCCCGCAGGTTCCCCACCCCGGTCGCCGCGGACTCCTCCGGCGCGGCCTCCCCCGGCGTCTCCGGCGGCCCCGGCAACTCCGCCACGTGGTGGCCGGGTGGGGCGCTGCGGAGGATCGTCAGGTAGGTGGAGGTCAGCGCCGGGGACGGGTCGGCGCCCAGCTCCTCGGCGAGGGTCTCGCGGCAGCGGGTGTAGGCGCGCAGCGCGTCGGCGGTGCGGCCCTCGGCGTGCAGGGCGCGCATCAGCAGGTCGACGAGGCGCTCCCGGAGCGGGTGGGCGGCAACGGCGGCCTCCAGGTCGGCCACGACGCGGCGGCCGAGGGCCAGCTCGGCGGCGGTCCGGTCCTCCGTCGCGGCCAGGCGCAGCTCGTCGAGCGTGGCCCGCCGGGCGAGCACGAGCGGCGCCTCCCCCGCGTCCTCGAGCGCCGGGCCCCGCCACAGCGCCTCCGCGTCGCGGAACAGGCGCACCGCGGCGGCCGGGTCCTCGGCCAGCAGCGTCCTGGCCCGCTCGACCAGGTCGGCGAACAGGAGGTGGTCGACGTCGCGGGGGTCGACGTCGAGCTGGTAGCCGGAAGGGCGGGCGAGCAGCATCCCGTCAGGCAGGATCCGGCGCAGCCGGGACACGAGGGACTGCAGGGCGTTGGTGGCGTCGCCCGGCGGGGTGCCGCCCCAGATGCCGTCGGCGAGGCGGGCGCCGGTGACCGGCCGCCCGGCGTCCAGCGCGAGCAGCGTGACCAGCATCCGCAGCCGCGCACCGCCGATCTCGACGGGCGCGCCGGACGTGGCCCGCACCTCGAGCGGCCCCAGCACCCCGATCCGCACGTCCCCGATTGTGCCCCGCCGCGCGCAGAACGAGGGTTTCCACCCGGCGCCGCGCGTTGTACGGTGCCGGGAGAGCGCTCTCTCAGCTTCACCGCATCGACCGTGGCCAATCACACGGTCCGCGTCCACCCGCCCGGACGTCCCGGCACCGCCCGCCGACCCGCCATCGGCCGCATCGTCGCGCCCATCGGCAGGACTCCGCCGCTCGTGGACACCCCCGCCTGAGGAGATTCCGCATGAACGACCCGCACGAAGTGCACACACCACCGCACGCGCCCGCCCCGAAGCGCCGCTTCCGCGGGTGGGTCGCCGCCGGTACCGCCGCCGCCACAGCCGCCGCCACAGTCGCCCTGGTGGCGATCATCGCCGTCGCGAACGCCGCGACCACCGCCGGCACCGCGCAGGCCCCGGCGGCGGCCGTGCCCGCGCCACCGGCAGGCTTCACGCTGACCTGGAGCGACGACTTCGGCGCCGCCGCCGGCACCGGCGTCAACACCGCCAACTGGAAGTACGACACCGGGCCGGGCAGCAGCTTCGGCACCGGCGAGATCGAGACGATGACCAGCAGCACCGCCAACGTGTTCCACGACGGCAACGGTCACCTGGCGCTGCGGGCGCTGCACTCGGGGACCGACCCGCGGGCCGGCTGGACGTCGGGGCGGATCGAGACGCAGGCCGCGACGTTCGGCGCCGAGCCCGGCGGCGTCGTGCGGATGGAGTCCTCGCTCCAGCAGCCGGACGTGACGACCGCGAACGGCGCCGGCTACTGGCCCGCGTTCTGGATGCTCGGCTCCACGCTGCGGACCGGGACCAGCTGGCCGACCAGCGGCGAGATCGACATCATGGAGGACATCAACGGGCGCAGCTCGACGTTCGGCACGCTGCACTGCGGGGTCAACCCGGGCGGGCCGTGCAACGAGTCGACCGGGCTCGGCAGCGGCGAGCGGCCGTGCGCCGGCTGCCAGACCGGCTACCACACGTACGCGGTGGAGATCGACCGGTCGAAGTCGCCGGAGGAGATCCGCTGGTACCTGGACGGCGCGCTGTACTTCACCCTGCCGGCCACCCGGGTCGACGCCACGACCTGGGCCAACGCGGTGCACCACCCGTTCTTCATCATCTACGACCTGGCGATCGGCGGCGGCTTCCCCGACGCGTTCGGCGGCGGGCCCAACGCCGCCACGGTCTCCGGCGGGCAGCTGAACATCGACTGGGTCGCCGTCTACAACAAGGGCCCCGGCACCGTGCCGCCGACGAACAACGTCGCGCTGGGCAAGCCGACCACGGCGTCCTCGAACGAGGGCGGGGCGGGCTGCCCGGCCTGCGCCACCGACGGCAACCTGAACACCCGCTGGTCGAGCGCCTTCAGCGACCCGCAATGGCTGCAGGTGGACCTGGGCCAGACGTACAACATCACCAACGTCGCCCTCAACTGGGAGGCGGCGTACGGCAAGGCGTACAAGATCCAGACCTCCAACGACCAGCTGACGTGGGTCGACATCGCCGCGACCACGACGGGCGACGGCGGCACCGACGTCTGGAACGTCAACGGCTCCGGCCGGTACGTGCGTATGTACGGCACACAGCGCGGCACCGCGTACGGCTACTCGCTGTGGGAGCTGTCGGTCAACGGCACGCCGGGCAGCAACACCGGCGGGACCCTGGTCTCGCAGGGCAGGCCGACGACCGCCTCGTCGACGGAGAACGCCGGCACCGCCGCGGCGAACGCCACCGACGGCAGCGGCACCACCCGCTGGTCGAGCGCGTTCAGCGACCCGCAGTGGCTGCAAGTCGACCTCGGCGCCGTCATGAACGTCAACAAGGTCGTGCTGAACTGGGAGGCCGCCTACGCGAAGGCGTTCCAGGTGCAGACGTCCACCGACGGCACCACCTGGACGACGGCCTACTCCACGACGACGGGCACGGGCGGCGTGCAGACGATCAGCGTGAACGGGTCCGGCCGCTATGTCCGCGTCCTCGGCACCCAGCGCGCGACGAACTACGGCTACTCGTTGTTCGAGTTCCAGGTGTACGCCATGACCTGCTGCACCCCGTAGCAACCCCGCGCGTGTCGGCCGGCCGGTCACCTGAATCCGGCCGGCCGCACGTCGCGGACGGCGCAGTATCACGGGATGTGCCCGACCCGTGGCACGGCAACCGGATCGAACCGGTCCGGGACCGTGCCCGCCACCTGCCCGCAACGACCGGCCGTGACGCTTGCCCCTCACGCACAACGGCGGGCACGGAGGTCGGGCATGGCACGGAAGTTGTGGGCGGTGGCCGCGGCGCTGACGGTCGGGCTGACCCTCGCCCCGACCGCGGCGTCCGCCGCCACGAACAAGCCCGCCACGAACAAGCCCGCGACGAACAAGCCCGCCACGAACAAGCCCGCCGCCACGAAACCGGCCGCCGCGAAACCGGCCGCGACGAAGCCGGCCGCCGCAATGCCGGCCACGACGGTCACGAAGACCACGACCGATTCGAAGGCGAAGACCATGGCCAACTCCCGGGCGATGTGGTTGTGGTCGCAGGCCGATCCGGCGGCCGTCGTGCCGTGGGCCACCGGCCAGCGCATCACGGAGATCTTCGTGGCGGTGCCGTGGCAGCCGACCGCCGCGCAGCTCGCCCGGCTGAAGGACCTGCGGACCCGCACGCGCGCCGCCGGCATCCGGCTCTCCGCCCTCGGCGGCGACCCGTCCTGGGCCCTCGACCCCGCGTCGGCCGTCGCCTGGCGCGAGCGGGCCACGGCGACCGGCCTCTTCGACGGGATCCACCTGGACGTCGAGCCGTACCTGCTGCCGGGCTGGACCACCGACCAGCCGCGGATCGTCGCCGGTTACCTGGCGATGCTCGACGCGGTCCGCACCGCCGGCCCGGAGCCGCTCGACGCGGACGTGCCCTTCTGGCTCGCGACCGTGCCCGCGGGCAAGGGCAATCTCGCCGACGCCGTCATCGCGAGGGTGCACGCGATCACGGTCATGTCGTACCGCGACAGCGCGGCGGGCGTCGTCGGCGTCGGCGCGGACCTGCTCGCCCGCGGGCAGAGCGCCGGCCGCCCGGTCCGCCTCGCCGCGGAGACCCGGCCCCTGGCCGACTGCGCCTACTGCACGTTCGCCTCGGGCACCCGGTCCGCCCTGTCCACCGCATTGTCCACAGTGGACACCGAGGCGGCGCGGTACACCTCCTTCAACGGCATCGCGATCCATGACTACGACAGCTGGTCGAGCATGGCCGCATGAGCCTTGACACGTGTCGCCCTCCGCCGCCAAGGTCGGTGCAACGCATCGCCGTCGATCTGCGGAAGGGCTACGGATGGCCAGCAGCGAGCACAGGTACGTCATCGTCGGGGCGGGACCCGCCGGAGTTCAACTGAGCTACTACCTGCAGCAGCACGGTGCCGACTACCTGACACTCGAGAGCGGAGACGCACCGGGCGGGTTCTTCACCAAGTTCCCCCGGCACCGGCGGCTCATCTCGCTCAACAAGGTGCACACCGACAGCACCGACCCGGAGATCCGGCTGCGGTGGGACTGGAACTCCCTGCTCAACGACGACCCGGAGCTGCTGTTCCCGAAGTTCAGCGAGGAGTACCTGCCGGCGGCCGACGACCTGGTCGGCTACCTCGCGGAGTTCCAGCGGGTGCACCGGCTCAACATCCGGTTCGGCACGACGGTCGAGCGGATCACCAAGACGGGTGACGGGTTCACGGTGCGCACGGCGCAGGGTGACGTGCGCGCGGCGTGCGTGATCGTCGCGGCCGGCTGGGGAGCGCCGTTCGTGCCCGCCATCAAGGGCATCGAGCACGCCGTCGGGTACGAGGACATGGACATCGACCCGAAGGCGTACGACAACCAGCGGGTGCTGATCATCGGCAAGGGCAACTCGGCGTTCGAGACCGCGTCGGCGATCCTCGGGCGCGCGTCGATGGTGCACCTCGCCAGCCGGCAGCCGCTGCGGCTCGCGTGGAACACCAAGCATCCCGGGGACGTCCGCGGGCAGTACGGGGCGATCCTCGACAGCTACCAGTTCAAGACGCTGCACTCGGTGCTGGACTGCACGATCGACGAGATCCGTCCCGTCGACGGGCGCTTCCAGGTGTCGATCACGTACACGCACGCCCAGGGCGAGACCGCGGTCCTCGACTACCACACGGTGCTGCGCTGCACCGGCTTCCAGATGGACACCGGCATCTTCGACGAGACCACGAGCCCGCAGATGATCCGCGACGGGCGGATGCCCGGGCTGCGCCCCGACTGGCAGTCCAGCAACGTCAACGGCCTGTACTTCGCCGGCACCATCGCGCAGGCGCGGGACGTGAAGCACGCGTCGTCGCCGTTCATCGACGGCTTCCGGTACAACCTGCGGACCTTCACCCGGATCCTGCGGGAGCGCTACGAGGGCGTGCCGCTGCCCCGCACGGCGACGCCGGCCGACCCCGGGTCGCTGGCGGAGCTGATGCTCGACCGGGTCAACTGGAGCTCGGCGCTGTGGACCCAGTTCGAGTACCTGTGCGACGTCTTCGTCCGCGACGAGGACACCGGCGACTTCCACCACTACGAGGACCTGCCCGAGGACTACGCCGTGGACCGGTTCGCCGACGCCCGGCACTGGTACACGCTCGCGCTGCGCTGGGGGCGGGACGACTACGGCGACGTCTTCGCCATCGAGCGCCACCCCACCCCCGACCGGGCCAGGGAGAGCGCCTTCATCCACCCGGTGATCCGCCGGTACCGCGGCACGGAGCTGGCCGCCGAGCAGCACCTGCTGGAGGACCTCCTCGCGGAGTGGCGGCGCCCCGACCGGCACGTCGAGCCGCTCGTTGACTTCCTGGCCAAGGACTTCACCAGCGGACCATGACCTCCTCGAGGGGTTTGCGGGTCAGGTCCGGGACGCGGGCGTCCGGCGCGGGGTAGCCGACAGGCATCACCACGTACGGGCGCTCCTCCGGCGGGCGCTCGCACACCTCGTTGAGGAACCGCATCGGGCTGGGCGTGTGCGTCAGGGTGACCAGGCCGGCGTGGTGCAGCGCGGTGATCAGCAGGCCGACCGCGATGCCGACGGACTCCTTGACGTAGTACGGCTTCGGGCTGTGCGGTCCCCGGTGCACCTCGAACACGACGATGACGGCGGGTGCGGTCTCCAGGAACGGCTTGTGCCAGTCGGTGCCGAGCGCGGAGAGCGCACCCAGCCACTCCTGCGGGGCGCGCCGCTCGTAGAACTCGCGCTCCTCCGCCTCCGCCGCCTCGCGCAGCCGGCGCTTGCGGGCCGGGTCCGTCAGCACGACGAACCGCCACGGCTGCACGTTCGCGCCGCTGGGCGCGGTCGAGGCGGCGCGGATCGCGGCCTCGATCACCCCGTCCGGCACCGGGTCTGCGGCGAAGTCCCGCACGGAACGGCGCTGCGCCATCCGCTCCGCGAACACCTCCGCCGCGCGGACCATGTCCGCCGGTGGCCTGCGGTCGTGCCGGATCGGGACGGTGGCGAGCAGTTCTGCGTCGGTCACCTGTGGCCTCCCTGCGAGGGTCGGCCGGTCGCCCAGGCGGCGCCCGGCCCCTCCAGCGTCGCGGAGGCCGGTGCGGTTCGTCGCTATGCGGACGTGCTCTCTTCGACTGTCATCGATGCCAGGGGTGCGCCGGGGGCGGTGTGGGCGACGAGCTCGTCGACGACGTCGGTGAGCCGGTCGCGCCGCGCCGCGGCGGCGCGCTGACGGGTGGCGCCGTCGCCGCCGGTGGCGAGCCGCGCCAGCCAGTCCTCGACCCGCGGGCGGTCGCCCGCCTCGTCCAGCGCCGGCCGGGCGAGCGCCGCCAGCCGCTCGGCCAGCGCCGCCGCGGGCAGCAGCCGCCCGGTGGCGACGTCGACGCCGTGGCCGCCCATCCCGTCGCGGGCGGCCCGCCAGTACGACAGCCGCAACAGCTCAGCGAGCGGCCTCGGCCCCTCGTCGCCCTTGTCCACGGCGTCACCGGCGACGACGACGAGCGCGCGCACCAGCGCCGCGAGCGCCGCGGACTCGTCGGCGGTGACGGGCACGTCGGACACCCGGACCTCCAGGGTCGGGTGGTTCGCCGACAGCCGCAGGTCCCAGAAGATCGTGCCCCGGTCGACCAGCGCACCCGCGTCGAGCAGCATGTCCACGTGGTCGTCGTACTGGCGGGCGGAGGTCAGGAACGGCGGCGGCCCGGCCACGGGCCAGCGCCCCCACGTCACGCTGCGCCAGCTCGCGTAGCCGGTGTCCCGCTCGGCCCAGTACGGCGAGTTGGCCGTGAGCGCGATCAGCACCGGCAGGTGCGGGCGCAGGTGGTTGCCGATCAGCACGGCGCGGTCCCGGTCGGGCTCCTCCACGTGGACGTGGACGGCGCAGATCGCGAGCTCGTCGTGCAGCCCGCGGAAGGTGGCGTTGCCGCGGTCCTGGCGGGGCCCCTCGGTGATGGGCGGCGGCACGGCCCGGCCGAGCACGGGCGAGCCGCTCGCGATCACCCGCAGGCCCGCTCGCACGGCCGCGGCCTGCACGGCGGCGCGCCCGCCGGCGAGCTGCGCGGCAAGGTCGTCGACGCTACGGCACGGGTCGGTGCGGGTCTCGACCTGCAGCTTGGTGATCTCACCGCCGACCCTGGCGCCGAGGGCGGGGCGGGCCGCGTCGACGACCGTCGCGGCCTCGGGGACCACCTCACCGCTGGCCGCGGCGACGACGAGGAACTCCTCCTCGACGCCGACCAGAGGGACTGACGATGCCGGGCGCTGCGCCGAGGTCATGCCGACGCACGTTACGGGATCCCGCCCGCCGTCGCGGCATCGGCACGCCTGGCCGCGGCGAGCGTTTCGACGAGACCGGCGAGCAGCGCGGCCCGCTCCGGCATGCGGTCCAGGCGGATGTACTCGTCGGCGGCGTGCGCGCCACCGCCGACCGCGCCGAGGCCGTCGAGGGTCGGCACGCCGAGCGCGGCGGTGAAGTTGCCGTCGGACGCGCCGGCCGCGTACGCCCCGGCGAGGTCGGCGATGCCGAGCCGGCGCGCGGTCGACCGGGCCAGGGCCAGCAGCGGGCGGGCGAGCTCCGCCGGCATCGGGTACCGGTTGATCCCGCCGCCCACCGCCAGGGTCGCGTCCGACAGGACCGGGACCAGCCCACGGATGGCGTGGTCGACGCGCTCCAGCTCGTCCCTCGTCCATGCCCGCACGTCGACGGCCAGGCTGGCGCTCTCGGGCACGGTGTTGGTCGTCGTGCCGGCCGACAGCAGGGTGGGCGTGACGGACGTGCCGCCGCTGTCGGCCACGCCGAGCCGGCCCAGCGCGAGGACCTGGTGGGCCACCTCGACCGTCGCGTTGATCCCGCGCTGCGGCTCGACGCCGGCGTGCGCGGCGCGGCCCTGGATGGTGAGGCTGTACACCGAGCCGCCCTTCCTCGCCACCTTCACGTGCCCCTCCGGCGTGGCCGCCTCGCAGACGAGCACCGCGGCGGAGCGCCGCGCCTCGGCCTCGATCAGCGGCCGCGACGTCACCGACCCGGTCTCCTCGTCGCAGGTGAGCAGCACGCCGACCGCCGAGGTGTCCTCGACCAGGCGCAGCGCCGCGAGCATCTGCACGATGCCGCCCTTCATGTCGAGCACGCCGGGACCGGTCGCGATGTCCCCTTGTACGGTGAAGGGCCTGGTCCTGGTCGTGCCGACCGGGAAGACCGTGTCGAAGTGGCCGAGGAGCAGCACCCGCTGATCGGCGGCCGGCCACAGCAGGTGCGGCAGGCCGTCGATCACGACCCGCCGGGCGGGCCGGCCGAGCACCTGCGAGCCCCAGCGGGCGAGCAGGTCGGCACAGGATTCGAGATGGGGCAGCGAGCCCGGCGGCGACTCGCACGCGACGAGCGTGGCCAGCCGGTCGACCATGTCTGCCAGGAGTTGCTGCGCGGATTGGAGCAGGCGGCGTTCACGATCCATTCATCGACGATCGCAGTTGGATCGGGCCCGGTCACCCTTGTGTTTGCTCAGTCCATCGGAATGGCGTTGCCGTAGCCGACCTCGACGATGCGGCGGGCCGACTCGGCGTAGGCGTCGCGGCCCTCGGGCGCGAACGTGCCGAGCCCGTCCACGTACCGGTTGAACATGCAGAACGCGGCGGCGATGAGCACCGTGTCGTGGATCTCCACGTCGGTCGCGCCCTCCGCGCGGGCGGCCTCGACCAGCTCGGTGGTCACCTGGCGGCCGCTGACCTGCACCGCGCCGGCGATGCGCAGCAGCGCCCGCAGCTTGGCCGAGACCGGGGCGGTGTCGAGGTCCGCGCGCACCTGGTCGACGAGCGGGTAGCCCTCGTCCAGCTGCACCGCGGCGAACGCCGAGTGCGACGCGCAGCAGAAGTTGCAGTCGTTGCGCCCGGACACGTAAGCGGCGATCAGCTCCCGCTCTCCGGCCGGCAGCGAGTGCGGTGCGCGCAGCAGCACCTCGGCCAGTTCGTTGAGCGGCTTCGCCGTCTCCGGGCGGAACCGCATCGGTCCGGTGATGCCCGGGAACTGCTTCTCGTCGACCCCGAGATCGATGTGTGCCATGTCGCTCCCCTTCCGGTATTGGCTGTCACGATGCCACTTTCTCCGGCGTCCGTGTTTCTCCGTTCGTGCGGTGCTTCTGTCCACTGTGGACATGGTTGAATGACCCGTGACCTATGACGTCCTGGTGCTCTGCGGCGTGGGGGTGGACACCATCGTCCGCGTCCCCGACCTGGCCATCCCGCCCGGCGACAACCTGCATGTCGACCCCGTCCGCGACTACGTCGCCCACTCCGGCAACGGCGTGGCGCTGGGGTTCCACGCGCTCGGGCTGCGGACGAAGTTCATCGACTTCCTGGGCGACGACCCGCAGGGCGCGCAGATCCTGGCCCGCTACGCGGCCGCCGGCCTCGACTTCGCGCATCTGCCGGCCCCGAACGGCACGCCCCGCAGCGTCAACCTGGTCGACGCCGCCGGCCGCCGGTTCTCGTTCTTCGACCCGCGTCACCCGGCCGACCTCGTCCTGCCGCCGGACGCGTACCTGCCGGCTCTGGCGCAGTCGCGGCACGTGCACATCGCCGCGGGCCGGGCCGCCGCCGCGTTCGCCGAGGCCCACCGGCTGGGCATCACGACCTCGACCGACATCCACGCGTGGGACGGCACGTCCGAATGGGGCCTGACCCTGTCCCGCGAGGCCGACCTGGTGTTCCTTAGCGCCGAGGCCGCCCCGGACCGGATCGACGACCTCATGCACACCGTCCTCGACGCGGGCCGGGCGACGCTCGTCGTGGCGACCCGCGGCGCCGACGGCTGCCAGGTGCTCGACCGCGCCGACCGCCGCATCGTCCGCTACCCCGCCGTCACCCCGGACCGCCCGGTCGTCGACAGCAACGGCGCGGGCGACGCCTTCAGCACCGCCTTCATGAGCCGCTGGTTCGCCGGCCGTCCCGTCGCCGAGTGCGCCCTGGCCGGCGCGGTGTCGGGCGCGTACGCCTGCGGCGCCCCCGGCACCCACGAGGACCTCATCACCGCCGCCGGCCTGACCACCCGCCTGTCCGCCCTCGCCGCCCCTCTCACATGATCCGGAAGACTTCGTGCACTCCGGCGCGCACAAGGTCTACCGGATCACGGGAAGCGCCGGCCGGACCGCAACCGCCACCGCGGCTCAGCCGCCACGCCCGTTCCTCGTGATCCGGAAGATGTCGGGTAGCCCTGGGTGCACAAGGTCTACCGGATCACGGAATGCGCAGGCCGCTTCCTTGTGCGGCGCGGGGCACGGGTGCGGGAGGCCGCCGCCTGGGCGGTGAGGCCCGCCACGGCCAGCGCCGCCAGCATCACCCCGACCGTCGCCGCGGGCACGCCGAGCGGCGGCAGGCCGGTGCCCTTCAGCCCGGGCAGCGTGCCGCCGACGGCGAACCACGCGAGCCCCGCCCCCAGCACCCCCGCGACGCCGGCCGCCGCGACGAGGACCAGCACCACGAACGGCTCGACCAGCGTGCCGGTCGAGCGGCGCAGGCCCTGGACGCGCAGGGCGCGCAGGTCGTGGGTGCTGGTGCCGATCGCGGCCACCGCGAGGCCCGCCGCGCCGAGGGCCGCCGACAGCCAGCCGGCCATGAGGTAGAAGCGCAGGCCGAGCGCGGTGCCGCCGGCGGCGAGGGCGGCGCGGGTGTCGGCGACGGTGCGACGGCCGGTGACCGTGAGGCCCTGCGCGCGCAGGGCGTCGACGATGCCCGGCGGCGCGGTCGCCGACAGCCACACCTCGGCGCCGGTGGCGCGGCCGTCGTCCTCGGCGGTGAGGTCGGCGTACTCCAGGTCGACGAGGGCGCCGGCGGTGCCGACGCGGGGCAGGCGGGTGGCGCTGAACTCGGCGACCGGGACGGCCTTGCTGCCGAAGGTCTTGAACTCGGCGTCGGGCAGCGGGGCGGTGGTCGCGACCGGCAGCTCGGCCGGGCCGAAGGCGGGACGCAGCACGCCGGCACCCGGCTGGGAGGTCATCGGCAGGCTGAAGGTGATCCCGTCGGCGCCGCGCACGGCGGTCGCGCCCGGTGCGGTGCGCCACTCGGTCGGCGGCGACGAGTGCAGGGTCACCACGATGGTCGGCCCGACGTACGGCGGCAGCTTCGCGGCGATCTCCACGAGACGGCAGCCGCGCACGCACATGGGGGTTTCGCCGGTGTACGTCTGCCGCCCCAGGACCAGCTTGCCCAGGTCGGCGGTGGCGGTGGGCTGGCCGTCGAGCGGGGCGAGTGTGGCGGTGAGGACGACGTCGGGCCGGTCGAGCACGGAGACGGTGACGTCCAGAGCGATCTTGGCGCCGGTGTGCGTGACCGCCTCGGCGGGTGCCGGCGGGTGCAGCCGCGCGGCCACGTCGGCGACGGGTGGCGCGCCGGCGGGCCACAGCGCGACGGCCGGCAGGCGGGCCGCGTCGACGGCGACGGCACCGGAGTTGTCGTCGGAGTCGCGGATCGGCACCACCGCCATCGCGGACCGCCCGCCGGGATCGGCGGCGCGGACGGCCCGCAGCAGCTGGGTGCGGCTGGTCGCGTCGACGTTGAGGACGACGGGCGCGCCGGTGGCGAGGGCGGCCTGGTCGCGCTGCCGCTGGTCGACGGCGGACGTCGTGCCCGCGGCGAACGCAAGCGACCCGACGGCGAGGGTGAGCAGCGCGAGGAGCCGCGCGCCGACGGGCCGCCGCGCCAGCCGGAACCCGGCGAGGGCCCCGGCGAGCCGGAACCGGCCGGCGGAGGGGCGGCGCAGCACCCTTGCGGCGGCCAGCCCGCTCAGGATCGGCCCGACCCGGCCGGCGAGGACCGCGACCGCGACCAGGACGAGGGCCGGCGCGAGCAGGGCGACGCCGCCGGGCCGGCCGCGGACCTGCGCGACGGCGACGACGGCGGCCACGACGAGGACGCCTTCCAGGGCGAGGCCGCGCCAGCGGGCGGTGTGCCGGTCGACCTGCCGCAGCAGCGCGGACACGGGCGCGGACACGGTGCGCAGCGCGACCGTGAGGGCGACGGCGAGCGCGCCGAGGACGGCGACGGCCGCGTACGGCCAGGCGCCGCGGATCTGCCAGCCGCCGGCGGCGGTGAACCCGAGCGCCGCCCCGATGAGCACCGACAGCAGCGTCTCCCCCGTCGCCAGCCACCACCGGCCGGGGCGGGCCACGCCGCGCAGCGCGATGATGCCGTGCTCGAAGCGGCGGGCCCGGATGACGGTGGACACGGCGAGCGTGATGACGGCCCAGGCGAGCAGCAGCACGGGCGCGACCGCGAACGGGACGGCGGCGCGGACCTCGGCGCGGCGCTCGTCGATGCGGTCGAGCAGCACGTCGAGGTCGGTGTTGAGCCGCGCCTCCTCGGTGCTGCGCTGCTGCGCCTTCCCGGTCCACTCGCGCAGCGCGGGGAGGGTGTCGACGGTGATGGCGCCGGGCAGCGGGTACGCGTCGTAGGACTCCAGCTCCGCCGGCCGCGAGAACGTGTCCAGGGTGCGCCGGTCGACCTGGAACGCGTCGCGCATGCCGCCGGTGCGGCCCCAGTAGGGTTCCCCGGCGTCGCGGGGCTCGACGACACCGACGATCGTGAGCGCGGTCGGCGGCCCGGCGGGCACGTACCGGCTGGACAGCTGGTCGTACCTGGAGCCGGTCAGCGACATGGTGTCGCCGGGGTGCAGGCCGAGCCGGTCTGCGGTGCGCCCGGAGAGGATCGTGTCGCCGGTGCCCATCAGGCAGCGGCCGGCGACGACGCGGACGTGCGCGCAGATGTTCTCGCGGAACACGACGGTGGTGAGCTGCGACGCGGTCGCCATCGCCAGCTCTTCGGGCTGCGCGGGGAACTGGGCGGAGAACACGGTCGCGTAGCCGGGGGCGTCGAGCCAGCCGCCGGCGAGGCTCTGGAACGTCTTGGCCATGCTGCCGCCACCGGAGGACAGCACCTCGCCGGTGATGAGCACGGTCCGCTCGCTGGGCGCGGCGGCGGCCACCTCGGAGCGGACGATCCGGTCGTCGGCGGCGGTGAGGTACGCGGGCGCGGCGAGCGCCCCGGCGGTGGCGAGCGCGGTCAGCAGCATGACGGTCGCGGCCCGTCCCCGCCGCGACCACAGCATCGCCAGCACGAGCCCGATCACCGCGATCCCCTCCCCGCCGCCGGCGCGGCTCGTCGTGCCCGGTCGCCCGAGCGGGACCACAGCGCGGGCGGCAGCAGGACCGCGAAGACGACGACGGCCGCGGCCAGCAGCGCGAGCCACTGCACCGGCGCGACCGGCACCGGCCACCGGTCGGCGAACGGCCGGACCGGTGCCGGGGTGAGCAGGCGGAGCAGGACCGCGGCGGCGAGGCCGACGGGGACCGCGACGAGGACCGGGGCGGCGGCGGTCCATCGGCCGACGGTGCGGGCGGTCGGGGCCGGCAGACCCTGGCGGCGCAGGGCGGTGAGCTCGGCGCCGCGCCGGCGGCGGTCGACGGCGGCGACGACCGCGGCGGTGACGGCGGCGAGCAGCAGCGCGACGGCGCCGCCGACGAGGCCGGCGAGCAGGGTGACGGCCGGGGAGAGCCGGTCGGCGCGGGCCGCGGCCGCGGCGGCGCTGTCGCCGCCGATGATGGTGAGCCCGGCGGCCCGCAGCCGGTCGGGCAGGTCGGCGGGGGCGGACGGGCCGAGCCACACCTCGAGGCGTTCACGGGCGCCGGAGGTGGCGCCGCCGGCCGGGCCGGCGATGTGGGCGGCGTACTCGAGGTCGACGAGCGCGCCCCTGGCGCCGCCGCGCGGGATCGACGTGACGCCGTGCGGGGCCACGGGGATGTCGGCGCCGAAGATCTGCACGCGGGCCAGGTCGTTGTCGTCGGACAGGTCCGGGTCGCCGGCGACGAGGGCGGGCAGCGGGACCGGGGTGTCGACGACGTACAGGCGGTTGTCGCGGGGGCGCTCGCTGGGCGGGTCGGTGTCCAGCAGGCGGAGCCGGCCGTCGCGCTGGGCGGCCTGCACGGTGCTGATGGCCCGGCCCAGCGTCGTCCGCCAGCGGGTCGGGTCGGCGAACGTGGCCCCGTCGACCGCCACCTTGCCGTCGGCGCGCAGCTCCAGCAGGTCGACGGGGCCGCGCTTGATCTCGACGGAGACGATCCGGCAGCCGGCCGCGCACTGCGGCACGGCGACCTCCACGGTGGACTCCACCGCCGGCGGTGGCGGCACGTCCGGGTCGACGGGCACGGCGGGGGGCTCGCCACCCGGCGGCCGGAAGACCGCCGTCACGCGCTCCGCGTCGCCGGCCAGCAGCATGGTCACCGGCGAGCCCGCCGAGACGAAACGCAGCGAGAGCCTGGCCCCGGTCAGCGTCAGCGGCGCGGGCGCCTCGGCGCGCAGCGACGGCAGGTCGACGCCGGTGACCGCGCGCAGGCGGGTGCCGTCGACGGCGATGACCGGGGCGCCGATGCCGGTGCCGATCGCGACCGCCATCGCGTCCCGGCCGCCGGGGTCGGTGGAGCGGACCGTGGCGAGGAGCCGCTCCCGGTCCATCGGCGCGATCCGCAGCACGCGGTCGGCGCCGACCTCGACGGCGGCCCGGTCGGCGCGGGCGGTCGCGGCCCCGGCCCAGTCCTGGGCGGCGACGGCGAGGACGCAGGTGGCGGCCGCGAGCACGGGCACGATCCGGTACGCGGTCCGCCGTCGGCCCAGGGTCAGGCCCGCGAGGGCACCGCCGACGTGCCCCCCGGCGAGGGCGGTCCGGCCGGCGAACCCGGCGAGGGACAGCAGCGCGCGCGTCGCCAGTACACCTGCCGCCAACGCGATCAGGAGCACCGCGGCCTGACCGAGGCCGAACCCGGTGTCGCGCCGCACGTTGGCGGCCGGCTCCGCGGCGAGCTGGAAGACGGCCGCGGCGCCGACCGCGAGGACGCAGATCTCGAGGGTCGCGGCGATCAGCGGGCGGCGGGGCTGCACGACCCGCAGCAGCGCCGGCACGCTCGCCCGGGTCGCCGGCCACTCGGCGGCGACGACGATGACGACCCCGGCGACCAGCGCCGGCCACAGCGCGGGGCGCAGCGCGACCGCCCAGGCGGCGCCGGCCAGCAGCGGCACGAGGCTCTGCCCGGCGGTGCCGGCGAGGATGCGCCACGGCGGCATGCCCCGGATCGCCATGCGGGCGGCGTCGGCGCGGCGTTCCTGCGCCGCGTAGCCGGCCGCGACCGCGATCGCGAGGCCGCCGCACAGCAGCAGCTGCAGCTCGACCAGCAGCAGCCCGCGCCGGACCCCGCGGCGGTCGGCGGCGACGGTCGCGGCGAGCGTGCCCGCGGCCGAGGAGACGTCCACGGACCCGTTGCGCAGGCGGGTGACCATGGCCTCGATCCCGGCCGGGTCGTCGAAGGCCTCGCGGGGCAGCAGGGCGTCGTAGGTGGCGACCGCCGCGCCGCCGGGCTTCGCGACGGTGTTGCGCGTGGTGTACGCGGCGATCCCGTCGAGCCCGGACCAGTACCAGCCGAGCGGGTCGCTGGGCGTGTAGAGCCCGACGAGGGTCAGCGGGACCACGGCGGTGCCGGAGCCGCCGTCCTGCTTGAGCGTGCCGCCGACGGCGAGGTCGAGCTGCCGGGCGACGTCGGGGGCCAGGACGATCTCGCCGTCCTGCTCGACGCAGCGCCCCTGCACCAGGGTGATGTTGTCGCAGAATCCGTCCACGGCCCGCAGCTCCAGCGGCAGGCGCGAGGTGTCGGTGCGCAGGACGCCGGAGTACCGCACGCCGATCAGGGTCCGGTCCGCGGGGACCCGGGTGATCGCCGCCCGGAACCGGCTGACGATGTCGTCGGGTGCGGTGCCGAGGGCGACGGAGGCATGGACGGACAGGGTGCGCTCGACGGGCGTGGCGGCTTCGACCCTGGCGGTGGCGGCGCCGCGCTCCAGGCGCCCGGACACGGCGTCGGCGCCCACGGCCGCGCCCATGGTGACCGCGGCGAGGACGAACATGACGACCGCGGTGGCGCGCCGGGCCCGCAGCGCGGCGAGAATCAGGCCCAACACGTAGAGGACCTTACGTCACACGAGGCTGTTTTCGGGGTCCTGTGCGCCCGGGGGCGCCACCTCGTGCAGCGGGCCGGCGAGCCCGTAGCGGTGGCCTTGGCCGTACCGGCAGCCCAGCGCGGCCATCGTCGCGGCCTGACGGTCGGTTTCGATGCCTTCGGCGACGACGGTCACGCCCATGCCGGCGCAGATCGACACGATGGACCGGCAGATCGCCTCGCTGCGGCCGCCGTCGGCGAGGGTGAAGCTGCGGTCGAGCTTGACCTCGTCGACGGGGATCGCGTGCAGCTGGGCGAGGGCGTTGTACCCGGTGCCGAAGTCGTCGAGGGCGAAGCGCACGCCGAAGCGGCCGAGCCGCCGCACCGCCCCCGCGGCGGCGGACAGGTCGGGCAGCGGCGCGGTCTCGGTGAGCTCCAGCAGCAGCCGGTGCGGGGCGAGCCCGTGGCGCAGCACGGCGGCCCGGACGGTCTCCTCGTGCCCGGGCCGGCCGAGGCGGGCCGCGGACGTGTTGACGTGCACGGCGATGCTCGCCCACGGCCCGCGGAACGCGGCGGCGTCGCGGCAGGCGCGGTCGAGCACGAAGTCGTCGACGAGGCGGATCAGGCCGATCTCCTCGGCGGTGGCGATGAACATGTCGGCGCTCACCGGGCCGAGGCTCGGATGGGTCCAGCGGGCGAGGGCCTCCACGGCGACGACCGTGCCGTCGTTGAGCCGCACGATCGGCTGGTAGTGCACGTCGAGGCCGCGCCCGTCGCGCAGCGTGTCGGCGAGCATCTCGGCGAGGTCGGAGCTGCCGGTGCCGTCGGGGAGGTCGACGCGGTAACGCACGAGGGTGCCCTTGCCCTGGCGCTTGCCGGCGTACATGGCGGCGTCGGCGCGGCGCAGCAGCATGTCGGCGCTGTGCACCGGCCCGTGGGTGCCCGCCTCGACGAGCCCGACCGACGCGGCGACGCCGACCACGGCGCCGTCGAGGTCGAACGGCTCCCGCAGCGCGGCCATGATCCGCTGCGCGGGGACGCCCGGGTCGCCGCCGCCCTCCAGGAGCACCGCGAACTCGTCGCCGCCGACGCGGGCGATGGTGTCCCCGTCGCGCACCGCGCCGCGGAGCCGCTCGGCGACCTGCCGCAGCAGCCGGTCGCCGGCGTGGTGGCCGTAGCGGTCGTTGACGGCCTTGAAGTCGTCGAGGTCCAGGAAGAGCACGGCGAGGGGGCGGTTGTCGCGGTGGTGCAGGGCGAGGGCGTGGTCGAGCCGGTCGTGGAACAGCACCCGGTTGGACAGCCCGGTGAGGCCGTCGTGGAACGCCTGGTGGCTGAGCCTGGCCTGGCTGTCGGAGAGGCGGTCGAGCAGCACCGCGTTCTCGACCAGGGTCACCGCCTGCCGGATGATCAGCAGCGAGATGACCGCCGTCTCGACGGCGATCTCGAAGGCGTCCATCGGCCGGCCCTGCACCAGCTGGATCATGAAGAGGACGCCCGTGCCGGCGACCGGCACGTACGGCAGCAGCAGGTGCCCCCAGCGGTGGTGCGGCCTGCCTGTGGCCGGTGCCTGGTCCGGGCTCGCGCTCTGCGTCGGGGTCAGCGCGGCCACGGCGACGAAGGCCTGGCCGGCGATGAACCCCGCGTCCGCGAGCGGCGGCATGCGCTCCGCGCCGGCGGCGACCAGATAGGCGAACACGCTGTCGGAGAACGACAGGCAGAACAGCCCGATGCCGAGGAACGACAGCTGCCGCCGGTTGGCGGCCGCGGACCTGGCCAGCAGCAGGATCACGATGACGGTGAGCAGCAGGTCGGTGACCGGGTAGGCGATCGCCACCGTGTAGGCGAACGGGGTCGCGGCGCCGGCCCGCACGACCGCGCCGAGCGACGTGGCCCAGGTCAGCACGAACAGCGCGCCGACGACGATGAGCCCGTCCAGGACCATCACCAGCTGCGCGGCGAGCCGCCGGGGCCCACCGCCGCCGGGCCGGTCCACGGCGAGCGCGACCAGGGCCGGCAGCGCGAAGACCGGCAGGGTCAGGTAGCCGGCGTCGGCGAGCGACGGCGAGGGCAGCGCGTCGTCACCGAACAGCTGGTGCCAGGACCAGATGAACTGTCCGATCGACCAGCCGCAGGCGCCCGCGCCCATCCACAGCCGCCAGCTGCGCTGGGCACCGGTGTGCCGCCGGGCGGTGAGCCAGCAGGTGAGGGTCGCGGCCAACCCGGCACCGAACTGCGCCAGGTCGTCGACGAACTGCGACCACCACGGGCCGAGCAGACCAGAGCCACCCAGACCGACGGCCCCGAACACCCCGGCCACGGCGACGGCGAGCGGAACGGACACAGGTCTGCGCGACAATGAACGCATCCTCACCGGAGGTGATCACGACAACACGCCTCCGTACGCTACCTCAACCGTCCATCGTTGAGGTCACGAAACACATCGGGCCGTCCTGCATTGCCACAATGCATGACGGTCCTTCAGTCCGCCCCTATCCGGCGGGCGAGGGCCGGCTCCAGCGGGAACGGCCGCTCCACCGGCAGCAGCCGCTGCGCCTCGGCGGTCCTGCCCCCACGCACCAGCGCGGCGATCTTGTGCACGGCCGGGGTGAGGTCGGTGAGCCCGGTGACCCACTCCTGCGCGTATGTGCGGATCAGCTCCCGCCCGACCCCCACCTGGATGCTGTAGTGGTTGAGCGCCGCACCACGCAGCGACCGCTCCGGATCCCACTGCACGTGGACCCGCGCCCGCGCCAGCTCAGGGTCGCTCGTCAGCACAGCCTCACCAAGCGCCCGCTCCCACCCCGCCCGGCTGATCCGCACCGCGAGGATCCGCTCCTGCCCGGCTTTGCGCGCCCAGTTGCTGCGGTGCATCAACCACAGCAGCGACGGCTTGATCCACGTCATCCTCCCGAACGAGAACGGCGCCACGAACCTCCCCGCCGCCAGCGCCGCGTCGGCGATCGCCCGCGGGTACGCCTGGTAGACCACGATCGTGCTCGCGTCGAAGTCGGCCCGGATCTGGCGCTGCCCGGTCATCACCACCTCCGCCCCCGACGATCGACCCACCACCCCCACCCCAGCAACCCGATTCCCGCCCCGGCCCGCCCCGCCCCGGCCCGCCCCGCCCCGCCCCGCCCCGTCCCGCCCTGCTCCTCGCGACGCCGGCGGCTGCGTTGGGGCCGGGTTCAGGGCATCCTCTTCAGTGGCATCCGCCGAGGTCGCGGAGGACTTCCGAGGCCGAGACCGGGTCCAGTGCCGAGAACGGGACGGTGCGCTCGCTCGACCACTGGTCGCCGCCGGCTGGGCAGATCCAGATCTCCAGGGACTGCTCGGGGAGCTCGCCCGGGACGCCCATCATGATGCCGGGATCGAGGTCGGCGATCAGGGTGCCGCCGCCGGGCAGTCCCGGGCCCGCGGGCAGGTCACGCTCGATCCGGCCCTGGTGACCGCCGTCCTGCCCGGACCGGCGCCAGCCGCGTCGCTCCAGGCTGAGCAGCTTGACCGTCAGCGCCTTCCTGCCGTCGAACCGGTCCAGCCGCGCCGCCGTGCCCTCCTGTGCCGTCAACGCGTGGGTGTCGCGGGCCAGTTGGCGGAACGGCTGCAGGATCTCGTAGTCGGCGAACACCTCGGACCACTTCGGCACGTCGAGGTGCACCGGATGCGCCACCGACACGACGGCGTCGTCGGCGAGCAGGACCGGCCCGTCGCCGGCGTCCGCGAGCGTCCGGTCCTCCGCCAGTCGCACCGCGACGTCCACGCCGCCGTGCGTGACGAGCCAAACCAGCCGCCGGGCGAGCTGCCACAGCAGCGGGTGCTGCAGGAACGTCCGGCGGAACTCGGCCCCGGTCCACTCCCGCCGCATCACCATGGCCCGCTCCAGCCGCTGCGCCTGCTCGCCGGCGACCTTGCGGACGGTCTTCTTCGCGGCGGCGAAGCGTTGCTGGGCGGCCGGAGCGAGGCGCGGGTCGTCGCCCGCCGCGGGCGCCGGCAGGTCCTTGCGCCTGGCCCCGGCCTCGTCGATCACGTACGGCCGGAGCCGCTCGTCGAACCCACCCACGAACCCGCGCGGGCCGTAGTCGAGGGTGAGGGTCGCGTCGGGCGCCAGGTCCAGGTGCGGGACGAGCCGGTCGGCGAGCTGGTCCGGGGTCAGGTCGAGAGCCTCGGCGACCTCGCGGAGCTTCAGCTCGGCGCGTGCCCTCACCGCCTTGGCCTTCATCTTCGCGGCGATGTCCTGCAGCTGGGTCAGCGCCGCGTCGGTGCCGAGCTGGGCGAGCACGTCCAGGCCGGCCGCCGCCCGCTGGTGGGCGCCCTGGTGCGGCCAATCCCGCACGGCTGCGGCGAGCCGGACCGCGGTCTCGTCGTCGCCGATCAGCGCCTGCGCGTCCAGCACCCAGCTGTCCGCCGTGGGCGCGCCGGCCCGCTCCCAGCGCTCCAGCAGCGCCCAGGCGAGCCGGGCCAGATCGGCCGGCTCGCAGGCGTCCCTGACGATGGGGATTCCGGCGTACGGGTCGCCGCTCCTCGACACCATCAGCATCGTCACCAGGTGCCCGGCGGCGTCGGCCGGCAGGACGTGCGTGCCGCCCGGCAGGACGTGCGCGCTGCCCGGCAGGACGTGCGCGCTGCCCGGCAAGACGTGCGCGCTGCCCGGCAGGACGTGCGCGCTGCCCGGCAGGACGTGCGCGCTGCCCGGCAAGACGTGCGCGTCGCCCGGCAGGACGTGCACGCCGGCCCGCAGCCTGACCGGTGGCAGCGTCGCCGGGTCGGCCCACGCCGGCGCGAACGGTATCCGCGCGGGCAGGACGTCGAGCGGGTCGGTGTCGAGCAGGTCGCGGATCGCGTCGCCGGCCCGCGGCCCGTGCCCACCGGCGACGTCGAGGACCGTGTCCCGGTGCCCCGCGGCGGCCAGGGCGAGCAGCGCCTGCTCCGCGTGCCGGCGGCCCACGCCCTGCCTGCCGAGGGCGGGCGGCACCAGCGCCCGCGCCGCGCCCGCGGATGCCGCCGCAGCCATTCCAGAGCGACCGCCCGCGCCGCCTTCAGCCGCCCGTGCCACCCGGCGACGAGCAGGGCGACCTTCGGCCCCGCGTACGCCAGCAACGCCGGCCCTCCGTCCGCCGGGCTCCGCCGCGCGACCCGCAACACCAGCGGCAGGGCCGCGACCCCGAACCGCGCGGCGAGCAGCCGAAGCCAGTAGTGCGCACCCCACAGGCGCTTCGGCTCCCACGTCGCCAGCAGCGGCCTGACGAGGTCCTCGGGCCCCGCCTCGAACAGGTCGACGGCGAGCCAGTCCTCCAGCGACCCGGCCCGCAGCTGCGAGGCGAGCTGCTCGGGGTCGTCACGGTCCACGCCGCGCTTGAGCCGGGCGACCAACTGCTCCCGCTCACCGGGCGGCCACACCACGGCCGGCTCGTCGTCGCACCGGAGACCAGGCACCACGACCGGCTTCACCACCGCCCGCCGGACCTCCCACGGCGGCGTGACCAGCACCGCCGGCAACGCGATTCGCCCCGCCTCGGCCAAGCCCCCGCCCGCCGCCCGCGCACCGTCGGCCACGGCCGGCACCAGCCCCGGATGCCGCACGGCATGCCGCCGCAGCAGCTCGGCGATCCTCGCACCACGCTGCGCCGCCTCGACCGCCAGATGACCCGCCGCAGCCGGACTCCCCGAACCCGCCGCGACCGCGCCCGGACTCTCCCAACCCGCCGCGACCGCGCCTGGACTCTCCCAACCCGTCGCAACTGTGGCTGGGCTCCCCGAGACCACCGCGGCCGTGCCTGGACTTCCCGAACCCGTCACGACCGTGGCCGGACTCCCCGAAACCGTCGCAGACACAGCCGAACTCCCCGAGACCGCCGCGGCTGCCGCCGAACCCACCGCTTCCGTGGCCGGATGGCTCAAGGCTGCCGGTGCCGTCGCCAATTGGTCGGCACGGGACGCGGACGACAGGAGGCGCATCGCCCGCTCCGGGAAGCGCTCGGCGGCGGTCTCGACGGCCGGCTGGGCGCCGCGGACATCGAGGGCGTCGAGCAGTGCCTGGAACGCGCGGTCGGTCGGGACTGCGGCCAGGGTCGCCATCAGGACGCGCTGCTCGTCGGCAGTGCCCCAGTCCGACCGGTGCCAGCCGGCGTAGACGTCGAGGACGCCGTCGCCGAGCCCTTCGGCAACCGTGTGGATCATGGCGGTGCCGCGCAGCAGCCGCCAGCCGACGGAGTGGATCTGGGGACGGATGAGAGCCGCCTGCGCCGGGGTGTGCGCGGCCGCCATGAGCAGCGGTGCGTACGGATGCCGCCGGCCGTCGGCGGCCAGCTCCCGGGCGTCCTCGTCGACCCAGGCCGTCCGGTCGGGGGCGAGGAACGACGCCGCGATCCGCCGGGCGAGCGTCCCGGCCCGGGGCTCCCGCAACGGCTCGGCCGCCGGCACGTCAAGGCCACCGGACACGGCCACCTGACCGGACGGCACCCCAGCCAGCAACTCCGACACGGACTCAACCGCCGACACGTCGAGACCACCGGACACGGCCACCTGACCGGACGGCACCCCAGCCAGCAACTCCGACACGGACTCAACCGCCGACACGTCGAGACCACCGGACACGGCCACCTGACCGGACGGCACCCCAGCCAGCAACTCCGACACGGACTCAACCGCCGACACGGCGAGGCCATCCGATGTGGCGACCTGGCCGGACGGCACCCCGGCCCACGGCTTCGACACGGACGCGCGGCGGGTCCTGTCGGCCTCGCCGCCGAGGGACTCAACCGCCGGCACGTCAAGACCACCCGACACAGCCACCTGACCGGACCGCGCCCCGGCCCGCGGCTCCGGCACGGACGCGATCGCCGGCGCGGCGGGCTGGCCGGATGGCGTCCTGGTCCGCAGGTCCGACAAGGACTCGATGACCGTCGCGTGGAGGTCGTCGGAGGCGGTGGTGAGGGCGACCCGGAGCTGGGCGAGGATCGGCTCGACGCCGAGGGTGCCGTTGTGTGCGTCGGCCTCGTCGGCACGGTGGGTGACCGTCGTGTGCCGGCCGGGACAGGCGGGGGCGTCGCAGCGCACGGTGAGTGGTCGGAGACCGGCGAGCTCGATGCCCGCGGACGCGGCGAACGCCAGGCCTTCGTCGGCGATCCAGCGGTCGGCGATCGCCCGGGGGTCGAACTTCGGCACCCGCGGTGTCCAGAGCAGGATCGCGGCCGCGGCCGCCGCGCCGGATGGGCTGCCGGAGGGCGCGTCGGCCAGCGCCGCGGCCGGGGAGAGGCGCAGGGCGGCTGACGTGTCGGGCCAGTCGGGCACCGCATCCGTCACGGGGGTGTACGCCACGCGCGTCCCGCCTCGCCGCGGGTGGATGCTGCGCCGCCACGACGCCGGCACCACCAGCCGCGCAGGCAGAGCGCCCCCGACCACCGCCTTCTCAGTCACGCCGTCACCCTTACCAGACCCACCGACAATTTCGGGCCGCGACCGGGGCGAAGGTGGGAGCGCGGGGTGCGGGCCGGGGCGAGGGTGAGAGCGCGGGGTGCGGGCTGGGGCGAGTTCGGGCCGCAGGGCGAGGGCGGGCGCGGCGCAAGAGGCAAGGGGCCGGCAACAGCGCGAGGGCGGGGCTCAGGCGAACACCGGCGGCTGCCCGGTCGCCTCCAGGACCGACATCCACAGGTCGCCGTTGGGATCGGCGAGGTTGCGGGAGCTGATCGCGAGGGAGATCGGCACGTGCACGAACCGTCCCCGCCACCTGCCCACCACCATCTCCGTCCGCCCCGCCATCGCCGCGTGCACGGCGGCGTGTGCGAGGCGGATGCAGTACACGCTGTCGTACGGGTTCGCGGGCACGCTGCGGATCGTGTAGCTCGGGTCGATGTACTTCAGGTTGGCCTCGACGCCCGCCGCGGCGAAGTCCTCGGCGATGCGGTGCCGCAGGTACCGGCCGAAGTCCTGCAGGCGCACGTTGCCAGACGCGTCCAGTGAGGAGGCCGCGTCGAACAGCTCCTGGCCGGCGCCCTCGGCGACGACGATCATGGCGTGTCCGCGGTCGACGACGCGGGCGCGCAGGTGGGCGAGGAAGCCGCCGGGGCCGTCGAGGGAGAAGGGCACCTCCGGGATGAGGACGTAGTCGGCGTCGTTGTTGGCGAGCGCCGCGTAGCACGCGATGAACCCGGAGTGCCGCCCCATCAGCTGGACGAGCCCGATCCCGTTCGGGAACGCGGTCGCCTCCACGTGTGCGGCCCGGATCGCCTCCGTGGCCTTGGCGAAGGCCGTCTGGAAGCCGAAGGAGCGTTCGATGTACGGGATGTCGTTGTCGATCGTCTTCGGCACGCCGACCACGGCGATGCGGCGGCCGCGCTCGGCGACGACCTCGGCGATCTTCAGCGCGCCGCGCATGGAGCCGTCGCCGCCGATGACGAACAGGACGTTGACGGACAACTGCTCGAGGCAGTCGACGATCTCGTCCGGGTCCTGGTTGCCGCGGGAGGTGCCGAGGATCGTGCCGCCGTACTCGTTGATGCCGGCGACGACGTCGGCGTCGAGGTCGACCACGGACCGGCCGTAGCGGGCGGTCATGCCCTGGTAGCCGTTGCGGAAGCCGAAGATGCGCCGCACGCCGTAGTGGTTGGTGAGCTCCAGGACCAGCGCGCGGATCACGTCGTTGAGCCCGGGGCACAGCCCGCCGCAGGTGACGATCCCGACGCGGGTCTTCGACGGGTCGAAGAAGATCTTGCGTCGAGGGCCGCCGGGCTCGAAGCCGGGCAGCTCGTCGACGGGCACCCCACGCGCCGCGACGAGGGACACGGTGTCGTCGAGCAGGACCCGGTCGGACTCGTCGACGTAGTGCTGGGTGGTGCGCCCGGTGCGCAGCAGCGCCGCCAGGGGTGAGTCGATGCGGCTCTCGCCGAGCGTCCTGACCTCGAGCCTGGCCCGTTCGTCCACCATGTGCCCATGCTGGTCGACGCGCGTTTCGTGCCGGTGAATTCGGTTGAGCGCTTTGCCGCCGGCGGGGATGGTGGAGCGATGCGGGTCACCTTCCACCGGCTTGCCGACCACCAGTGGGCCGATGTGCTCATCGAGCGCGACGACGGTGTGGTCTACCGGATGCACGCGGGTCCGGTGACCGCGCACGCGCCGCACGACCTGGTGCACTTCACCGTCGAGGACGCCCTCGGCATGCCCGACGGGATCTGGGGCTCGATCGCGGGCGGGGTCGTGTTCCGCAGCATGACGCACGTGTCGGGGCGCCGGCCGCCGCACGCGGCGGAGCGTTCGGCGGAGCTGATCCGGGCCAACCGGGACCGGCTGCAGCGGGCCGAGCTGATCGGCGGGTTCGTCGAGCGGGCCGCCGCCGTCCCGGACGGGGACCTGGACCTGGACCGGCTCGCCACCCAGCAGGGCGCGGACCCGCTCGCCGTGAGCGACAAGGCGGCCGTGGTGCGCGCGGTCGCCGCGCTGCGGGCCGCGCAGCGGACGTGGGCGGGCCTCGAGGTGGGTGCCGAGCTGACGTTGACGTGGCCGCGGCACCGGCGGCTGGCCCCGCTGGAGCGCAAGGTGCGGCGGCGGCAGCAGACGTTGCGGCGGGCTTCCTAGGTGTACGAACCGAGGTAGCGCAGCCGACGTCGCGGCGGGATTTCCCGGTGTACGAACCCGGGCGGCACGGCAGACGTCGCGGCCGGTTTCCTAGGTGTACGAACCGGGGTAGCGCAGTCCACCGCAGAGGCACAGCAGCACGATCGCGAGGATGAACGCGATCCCGAGCGTCCATGCCGCGCGGATCGCCACCCGCGTCTGCAGGTCGCGTGGGCGGGTGGGGGTCACGACGGGCGGCTGCACGGAAGCGGGGCGGCTGCCGTCGAGGGGGTCGACCCAGCCGGCGGCCGCGACCGCGAAGTCGCCGGCGAACGCGGCGTGGTCGGCGGGGATGCGTCCGGCCAGGCGGACCGGCAGGGCGTCGAAGTCGCCGCCGTCGCCGACGACGATCACCGACCCGGGCACCCGCCGGCGGTCGAGGGCCTCCAGCGCCAGGAGGGTGTGGCCGACGGCGTCCGCGTCGGTGCCGGTCACCACGGCGACGGGAGCGCGGACGGCGGAAGCGAGGTCGGCCACCGTCCAGTCGCCGCCGGTCGGCGTGACGACCCCGTCGCCGACGAGGATCACGACCCGGTCGTGCTTCGCGCCCAGGTCCCTCACGACCGCGGTGACGGCGTCGAGCCCGGTCCCGGCAGGCAGTTCGACAAGCGCCGCCACGTGCGAAGCCAGCACCGCGAACTGCGAATCCGACCCCGCGACCTCCGACGACGGCGCCGCGACATCCGAAGAAGGCGCCGCGACCTCCGACGACGGCGCCGCAGACTGCGGAGACGGGGCCGTGAACTGCGAAGAGGCCGGGGGGCCGCCGAGCACCAACGCGGCGGCGCTCCCGCCGGTGGTCGCGGCGAGGGCGGCCGCGGCCACCACCCAGTCGACGGACGACGAGGTGGGGGTCACGACCCACGGGCCGCGTACAGGCAACGACATCGACGACGATCCTAAGCCCGCGGCGGCGCCGTCGACGACCGCACCACGAGGTGCGTGGCGAGCTCCACGTGCAGGGCGTCCAGCTGGTGGCGCTCCAGCAGGCGCACGAGCAGCGACACCGCCATCCGCCCCATCTCCGGCAGCGGCTGGCGGACCGTGGTCAGGCTGGTGGCCTCGGCCAGGTCGATGTCGTCAAAGCCGGTCACCGACAGGTCGTCCGGCACCCGCAGGCCCCGCTCGGCGGCCGCCTGCATCGCCCCGACGGCGGCCTTGTCGTTGAACGCGACGAGCGCCGTCGGCGGCTGCGGCAGGTCCAGCAGCGCGCCCGCGGCCCGCCGGCCGTGCTCCGTGGTCGGCTCGATGGCCCGGAGCAGCTCGACGGACGGCAGGACCCCGACGTCGGCGAGCGCGGCGTTGTGCCCGGCCAGGCGGGCGTCGCTGGCCAGCCACTCGGTCGGGCCGCCGATGACGCCGATGCGGCGGTGGCCGAGGCCGACGAGGTGCGCGGTGACCTTGCGGGCGCCGGCGAAGTGCGCCGCCGACACCGACACGATGTCGGGCGGCAGCGTGGTGCGCGGGTCGACGACGACGAACGGGATCCGCCGCCGTTGCAGCTCGACCAGGTCCGCGCCCGGCTCGGGCGGCAGGATGACGATGATGCCGCCGATCCCGTCGTGCCGCTCCAGGTCGCGCAGCAGCGGGGTGCGCTGGGCCGCCTCCCCCGCGGTGAGGACCAGCTGGCGGCCGTGCAGCTGGACGGTCTCGGCGATCGACGACACGATCAGCCCGAAGTAGTCCGTCAGCACGTACGGGCAGCGCAGGTACACCCGGTCGCCGGCCGGTCGCGGCTCCCGGGCGGGCCCCTGCGCGCTGAGCCGCTCCGCCGCCTGGCGCACCAGGTCGCGGGTGTGCGGGGCGACCGTGCCGTGGTCGTTGAGCGCCCGCGACACCGTGGCGATCGACATACCGGTCGCCGCCGCGATCTCTCTCACCGTGACCTTGCGCATCCGTTGCGGTCCCCGTTTCCGGCGTCTTTGGGAAGGACACTTGACAGTAGGCCGACCAGGGCTGTTTCCTGGTTCCAGGCGATGTTACACGCCGATGTTTCATTTGTTACAGCTCCCCGGCAGGGGTGTCCGGGCGAGGACGGCGACGGTGGGGTGGTCGTCCGGGCCTGGCGGACGGGGCGGACGGTCGGGGCCGGCCGCCCCGTCCACTACGCTCGTCCCGGTGCTGTTCATGGTGATCGAGCGGTTCAAGGACGGTCAGCCCCGGCCCGTGTACGAGCGGGCCCGCGAGCGCGGCCGCCTCATGCCCGACGGCCTGCGCTACGTCGACAGCTGGGTCGAGGCGAGCTTCGCCCGCTGCTTCCAGCTCATGGAGTGCGACGACCTCACGCTGCTCATGACGTGGATCGCCCAGTGGTCCGACCTGGTCGACTTCGAGGTCGTGCCGGTGGTCACCAGCGCCGCGGCCGCCGCCGCGGTCACCGGCACGGAGGCGGCGAGCGCGGCCACCAGCGCGGAGGCGGCGGCCGCCACCGGCTGAGGTTGCGGGCGGCTGGCACGATCGCCGGATGCTGTTCGCCGGGCTGGTCCTCGTCGCCGTCGCCGCGTCGCACGGGTACCTGTGGCTGCGGCTGGTGCGCGACACGACCCGCCACCCCCGGGCCCGGCGGATCGGCGCCTGGGTGGTGGGCGCGCTGGCGCTGCTCTTCGCCGTCACCGCTGTCGGGAACCGGGCGCTCCCGCGCCGGTTCGAGATGACGTTCGAGCGCGTCGTCGGCTGGCCCGGTTACGTGTGGATCGCAGCAGCGGCCTACCTGTCCCTCGCGCTTCTCGTCCTCGAGCTACCGGTCCGGTCGGCGACGTGGGTCCGCGGCTTACGCCGTACATCTGCGGAAAACGCAACGACGAGTGAGGATGCGGACCGGAGCCGGCGGCTGCTGGTGGCACGCGGCGCCGCGATCGCCGCCGGGCTCGCCGCGACCGGCGTCACCGCCGCCGGGATGGTCACCGCGCTCGGCCCGCCGCGGACCCGCCGGGTCCAGATCCCCCTCGCGAAGCTGCCGCGCGGCATGGACGGCACCCGGATCGCGCTCGTGTCCGACGTCCACCTCGGCGCGCTGCTCGGCCGGGCGCACACGGAGCGGGTGGTCGCGGCCGTCGAGGCCCTCGACGCGGACATCGTCGCCATGGTCGGTGATCTCGTCGACGGTACCGTCGGTGACCTCGCCGACGCCGTCGCCCCGCTGCGGGCGCTGCGCAACGCGTACTTCGTGACGGGCAACCACGAGTACTTCTCCGGGCACGAGGACTGGGTCGAGCACCTCGGCACGCTGGGGCTGCGGGTGCTGCGCAACGCGCGGGTGGAGCTCGGCGGGCTCGACCTCGCCGGGGTCAACGACGCGACCGGCGGCACCGTCGGCGACCCGCCCGACCACGACCTGGCGCTCACCGGCCGCGACCCGGCCCGGCCCGTCGTCCTGCTCGCCCACCAGCCGGTCCAGGCGCACGAGGCGGCCCGCCGCGGCGTCGACCTGCAGCTGTCCGGGCACACGCACGGCGGGCAGCTGTGGCCGTTCCACCATGTGACCCGGATGTCCCAGCCGGTGATCAGCGGCCTGGGCGCCGTGGACGGTATGCCCGTCTATGTCACCAACGGGGCGGGCTTCTGGGGCCCGCCGGTGCGGGTCGGCGCGCCGCCAGATGTGACGTTGATCGAACTGCGGTCCGCCTGAGGGTGCATCGCGGTGTTCTTGGCGTACGATGGCCGCGTGATGATGGCGTATTGGCGCTTTACCGTGGCTCCGGGTGGAGCCGGCGGGCGTTTGCGCTGACCTGACATCACCCGGAGCCAGCAAGGGCAGAGACCAACGTCTCTGCCCTTTGTCGTGTCACACGGCGGGCTGGAGCACCGGACCCGCCTCACACCTGAGAAGAGGACGGGACATGAACACCAGCAACCTGCGCGTCACCGGCTACCGGCCACTCGTCACGCCGCGCGAGCTGCAGGCCGAGCTGCCGATGGACGACGCCCGCGCCGAGGTCGTCCGACGATCCCGGGACGAGGTCCACGCGATCGTGACCGGCGCCGACGACCGGCTGCTCGTCGTCGTCGGCCCGTGCTCGGTGCACGACCCGGTCGCCGCCGTCGACTACGCGCGCCGCCTCGCCGCCGTCGCCGCCGAGCACAGCGCCGACCTGTGCGTCGTGATGCGGGTGTACTTCGAGAAGCCCCGCACCACGGTCGGCTGGAAGGGGCTCATCAACGACCCCGGCCTCGACGAGACGTTCGACGTGCCCACGGGCCTGCGGCTGGCCCGCCGGCTCCTGCTGGACGTGCTCGGCCTCGGGCTGCCGGTCGGCTGCGAGTTCCTGGAGCCGACGAGCCCGCAGTACATCGCCGACGCCGTCTCCTGGGGCGCGATCGGCGCACGGACCCCGGAGAGCCAGGTCCACCGCCAGCTGGCGTCGGGCCTGTCGATGCCGGTCGGCTTCAAGAACGCCACGGACGGTGACGTGCAGGTCGCGATCGACGGCTGCCACACCGCCGCGAGCCGCCACGTGTTCTTCGGCGTCGACGAGGACGGCCGCGCCGCCGTCGTGGAGACCGCCGGCAACCCCGACTGCCACATCATCCTCCGCGGCGCCCGCTCCGGCCCGAACTACGGCCCGGCGGAGGTCAGCGACGCCCTGGCGCGCCTGGAGAAGGCCGGCATGCCGCAGCGGCTCGTGGTCGACGCCAGCCACGGCAACAGCGGCAAGGACCACATCCGCCAGGGGGCGGTGGCCCGGGAGATCGCCGAGCAGGTCGCCGCGGGCCAGGCCGGCATCGCCGGCGTCATGCTGGAGAGCTTCCTGGTCGAGGGCCGGCAGGACCTCGGCGGCGAGCTCGTCTACGGCAAGAGCGTCACCGACGCCTGCATGTCGTGGGACACGACGGAGACCCTCCTGGCGGACCTGGCCGCCGCCGTCCGCGCCCGCCGCGCCGCCTGAGCCACCCCGCCGCCGGCCATCTTCCATCGGTGGCCGGCGGCGACTTCGCGGTCTCGAAGGGAGTCTCCACCGCCGCTCTCGAACGCGACCTCGGCAACCCTGTGAGTGATGCCGAATCGCTCGGCAAGGGCAACGACACGGCGCAGTTCTTCGAGCGGGGGCTCGTCACGGTGCGCGGGGGGAGGGTGCAGGCGTGGACCAGCACCAGTTCGTAGACGCCCAGGGCGTGCAGATCGGGGACCACGGCACGCAGACGAACAACTTCACCAACGCCGTCTACGCCACCACCGGTCACGGTGCCGTGGCGCTGCACTGGGCGATGCTCCCGCTCTACGAAAGGCTCGGCGGCGCCACCGGCTGGCTCGGCTTCCCGACACACGGCGATGCCGACGTCCAGTGGTTCGAGGGCGGCGTGATCGCCGGCGACCAGGCCGTCCCGCTCGCGATCTACACCGAGGCGCGGGAACTGCCGCTCGGGCCGGTGCGGCGGCTCGGCGACGGGGCGGACCAGGCGCAGTTCTTCGACAAGGGGCTGGTCACGGTCCGCGACGGGGTCGCCGAGGCGTGGGTCCAGCCGCCGCCGGTGGACTTCTTCAAGGACTGGATCAGCTGAGGCGCAGCTCGCGGCCGGGCCAGCGGGAGCGGAGCCAGCGGTCGTGGCTGGCGACGACGATCGCGCCGGGGCCGGGGCCCAGGGCGTCCTCCAGCTCGTCGGCGAGGGTCGGGGACAGGTGGTTCGTCGGCTCGTCGAGAAGCAGCAGCTCCGGCGGGTCGGCGATGAGCAGGGCGAGGGCGAGCCGGCGGCGCTGGCCGACCGACAGCTCCCCCACCGGCCGGGCGACGTCGCGCGGGGCGATCAGGCCCAGCGACCGCAGCGGCACCGCCGCGGCGCGGTCCGGGCCGAGGGTCTGGTCATAGACGGCGGCCACCGTACGGTCGGGGTCTGGGAAGACGGTGTCCTGGGTGAGGAGGCCGACGGTGAGGCCGCCGCGACGCTCGACGGTGCCCGCGGACGGGAGCCGGCCGGCGAGGACGGCCAGGAGGGTGGACTTGCCGGCGCCGTTGGGGCCGGTGACGAGGATCCGGTCGGTGGCGAGGATGTCCAAGCGCTCCACGGACAGGCGGCCAGGCACCGTCAGGGAGCGGGCGGCCACCAGTACACCATCCGCCGACGCCGAAGCGAGCGCCGTGGCGTTGAAGCGCAGCGGGGCAGGGGGTTTGCGGACCTGGGTGCGGGTGAGGTCGTCGAGGCGGCGGCCGGCGTTGCGGACGCGGCGGGAGATCTGCTGCTGGACGCGGCCGGCGGTGTGGCCGTAGCCCATCTTCTCGCTGTCGCGGCGTTCGCGGCCGGGGGCGACCTGGTGCGCCGTGACGGCGACGGCCCGGCGCAGCTCGTCGAGCTGCTCCTGCTCCTCCTCAAAGCGGCGCTCCCAGCGTTCCCGCTCGGCCCGGCGGGCAGCCTGGTAGTCGGTGTAGTTGCCGCCGTACCGGGTGGGGCCGTCGACGGCGGGGTCGAGGTCGATCAGGTCGGTGCAGACGGCGTCGAGGAAGGCACGGTCGTGGCTGGCGAGGACGACGGCGCCGGGCAGGTCGCGCAGCTGCGCCTCCAGGAACGCGGCGGCGTCGTCGTCGAGGTGGTTGGTGGGCTCGTCCAGCAGCAGCGCCGCCGGGCGGCGGATGAGCACGGCGGCGAGGGCGAGCCGGCCGCGCTGCCCGCCGGAGAGCGAGCCGAGCGGGCGGTCGTGCGCCAGCGCGCCCAGGCCGAGGCCGTCGAGGACGAGCTCGGCGCGCCGGTCGGCGTCCCACGCGTCGTGCAGCTGGGCGCGCTCCAGCACCACGCCGTACTCCTCGAGCGTCATCGACGACGGGTCCTCGAGCGCCGCGATGTCCGCGCGGGACTCGCGCAGCGCTTCGTCGAGGACGTCGGCGATGGTGGCGTCCGCGTCGAACGGCATCTCCTGGTGCAGGTACCCCAGGTCCTCCGGGCGCACGACGGTGCCGGACTCGGGCTCGTCGGCGCCGGCGAGCAGCCGCAGCAGGGTGGACTTGCCGGCGCCGTTCTCGCCGATGAGGCCGATGCGGTGGCCCGGCGAGGCGGTCAGGGAGACGCCGTCGAGCACGCGGCGGGTGCCGTACGTGCGGACGAGGTCATACGCGAGCAGGGCGGAAGAGGACATGCGGACACCACCGGCGTTTGGGTAAACGGAAACCCGCCGGGCAAGTGGCCTCGGGCGCGGGTCGGGGAGGTGTCAGTGGATCACATCCCCTCCAACGTACCCCACGACGCGGCGCTACGGAAGCATGGCGTCGGCCACAGCCCGGCGGGCGGGGTTGTTGCTGCCCCTGCTGGCATCGGGGTGGACGCGGTTGGTGAGCAGGACGAGGACGATGCGGCGGCCCGGGTCGCAGACCAGCGACGTGCCGGTGAAGCCGGTGTGGCCGAAGGCGCCCCGGCCGGCGAGCTTCCCCATGTACCAGGCCTGGTCGACGTCGACGCCGAGCCCGTGGGCGGCGGCCGGGCCGAAGCGCCGGTTGGCGTCGGCGCGCATCAAGTCCACTGTGGACGGTCGCAGCAGCGGGCCGCCGGTCAGCAGCGCCCGGCCCAGCAGTGCGACGTCGGCGGCGGTGGCGAAGAGCCCGGCGTGCCCGGCCACGCCGCCGAACGCGGCCGCCGACGGGTCGTGCACCGTCCCCCGGATCCCGCCCTCGGTGGCGGCGGTGGGCAGCGACGGCGGCGGGTTGTAGCCGGTGCGGGCCAGGCCGAGCGGCCCGGCGATCTGCTCCCGGACGAGCAGGTCGAGCGGCTTGCCGCTCAGCCGGGAGACGATCGCGCCGAGGGCGATGAAGTTCTGGTCGGCGTACAGGTAGCCGCCCCCGGCCGGTCCGACCGGCGGCTCCCGCAGCACGTGCTCGACCCGTTCCGCGGGTGTCGAGCCGGCCAGCGGGACGTCCTTCGACAGCCCCGACGTGTGTGTCAGCAGCATCTGTACGGTGATCGCCGGCTTGTCCACAAAGGACGGCAGATACCCGGCCACCGGGGCGTCCAGCGCGAGCCGGCCCTGCTCGACGAGGCGCAGCGCCAGCACCGCGGTGAACGTCTTCGTCAGCGAGGCGAGGTCGTAGAGCGTCTCCGTGGTCGCCGGGACCCGCCGGTCCGCGGGCAGCTCGGCCTTCGCGGCGTCGTACCGGACGGCGTCGCCGAACGCGAAGTGCGCGACCACCGCCCCGTCGACGGCCGCGAACACCACGCCGCCCGGGAACATCAGCGAGGACAGGAACGGCGTGACGGCGTCCCGCAGCCGGTCGGCACGCGACTTCCCGGTCCGCCACGGCGACGGCGTGACGACCGGCAACGTCCAGGGCGACACCGGCGAGGGGCCGGCAGGGGCGCGGGGCGTCCCGCGGGCCGGGCGGGCGGTGCAGCCCGCCAGCGCCCCCAGACCGACGCCGAGCAGGGCACGGCGGCGCACTACGACGGCGACCGCACGGCCTCGTACAGCGCGGCCAGGTCGTCGTCGGCGAACCCCCGGTCCGCGGCGGTCCGCAGCAGCGCCGCCGCCGCGTCCACGACGGACCGGTCGACGCCGACGGCCGACGCGAGGTCGCCGACCAGCTCCGCGTCCTTCACCCCGCCGCTCACCGGGAACGCCACCGGGTAGGAACGCTCCATCATGGACGGTGCCTTCGCGTGCAGGTACGGCATGTCCAGGGCCCCGCCGGAGACCAGGGACAGGAACAGCTTCGGGTCGAGGCCCAGGCCGTCGGCGAGCGCGACGCTCTGCGCGAGCCCGGCGACGGCGGTCAGCACCCAGCTGTTGACGACGAGCTTGATCCGGCTGCCGGCGCCGGCGTCGCCGAGCCAGGTGACCTTCGCCGCGATCGGCCCGCACAGCGCCTCGACCCGCTCCCGCACCTCCGCGGGGCCGGACGCGAGGACGTTGAGCTTGCCCTGCTCCGCGGGCTGCCGGGTGCCGAGGACCGGCGCGTCGACATACACCAGGCCGAGCTCGGCGGCCAGGGCGGCGAGGTCGTCGGCGCCGGGCACGCCGACGGTGCTCAGCTGGAGCCACAGGGTGCCGGGCGCGGGCGCCGCCGCGGTCATGACCGTCGCCACCGACGCGGCGTCGAACAGGACGGTCACCACGACGTCGGCGCCGTCGACGCACGCGGCGGGCGTGTCGCAGACGACCGCGCCGTCCGGCGCCAGGGCCTCCGCGGTCTCAGCCGTGCGGTTCCACACCCGCACCGCGACCCCGGCCCGCAGCCAGTTCCGCGCGACGGCCGCGCCCATGATCCCGGTCCCCAGCACCGCGACGGTCATCCACTGCCCCTTCCAGGAGGTCCCCGCGCATTGTCCCACCCGAGGACCGGGTGCCGAAGCTGGACAGCGCCGTCTCCAGCAGCGGCAGCGCGTGCAGCACCTGCCCGGACCGGATGAGCACGTCCCACACCCGCTCGAACTTCTTCCACCCGCCCGCGTACGCCAGATGCCGCAGCCGGTCGCCGGGCCGCGGCTTCGCCGAAGCGCCGCGCCAGAGGTTGGACCAGCGGTAGAAGTCCTTGTAGGCCCGCCAGTAGCCGTCCTCGAGCTGCCGGGCGGTCATGCCGCGCGGCTCGTAGACGACGTGCCGGGTGTCGTACAACTCCCAGTCACGGTGCACGATCCGGCCCTCGGCCTCGATGCGGCGGAAGAGGCCGGTGCCCGGGTAGGGGGTCATGATGTGGAACGTCGCGGTCTCGATCCCCTGCCGCACCGCCCAGTCCACGGTGCGGTCGAACACGTCGGGCCCGTCGGAGTCCATGCCGAACACGAAGCTGGCGTTCACCATCACGCCCGCGTCGCGCAGCCGGCGCACGACCTGGCCGTAGTCGCGCCCGACGTTCTGCCGCTTGCGCTGCTCGGCGAGGTTGCCGGCGTTGATGGTCTCGAAGCCGACGAAGAGGCTGCGCAGGCCCGCGTCGACGGCCCGCTCCAGCAGGCCCGGCCGCAGGATCGAGTCGACGGTGCCGGCCGCCTGCCACACCCGGCCCGCGCCGCGCATCCCCTCGAACAGTTCGGTGGCGAAGCGCGCGTTGCCGAACAGGTGGTCGTCGAGGAAGTACAGGTGGCGCCCCGGCAGCCGGTCGATCTCGGCGAGCGCGTCGTCGACCGCCTGCGTGTAGAACGACTTCCCGCCCTCGAAGAACGCGTCCTTGTAGCAGAAGTCGCAGTGGTGCGGGCAGCCCCGCGACACGACGATGGAGTTGGGCACCAGGTAGCGGTGGCGTTTGATGAGGTCCCGCCGGATCGGCGGCAGTCCTTCGAGCGTGCGTTGTTTCGAGGTGTACCGCTTGGCCGTGGTCCCCTGTCGCAGGTCGGCCAGGAAGGCGGGCCACGTGTCCTCGCCCGGCCCGCAGAAGACGCTGTCGGCGTGCGCGGCGGCCTCGTCGGGCAGCGACGTGACGTGCAGCCCGCCGAGCGCGACGAACACGCCGCGGGCCCGGTACCAGTCCGCCAGCTCGTAGGAGCGCCGCGCGGAGGTGATGTAGACCTGGATGACGACGAGGTCCGGCAGCTCCTCCTGCGAGGGGTCGAAGCGCTCGACGTGCTCGTCGACGATGCGCACCTCGTCGTCCTCCGGCAGGTAGCCGGCGAGCGTGGCCAGGCCGAGCGGTGGGAAGAGGCTGTACTTGATCGGCCGGAACAATGGGCTGGTCGCCTCGGTCAGGGCCGGAAGGATCATCAGCACCCGCATGGCACCGACGGTAGGCATCGACCGGGGGCGAGCGGGTGTGCGAGATGTGCAGATGTCGTGTGCGACCGCCGTCGTAGGCTGGCTGCGTGAAGACATTCCAGCTCGGTGACCGGACCGTCCACCGCATCGGCTACGGGGCGATGCAGCTGCCCGGCCGGGGTGCCTTCGGGCCGCCCCGGGACCGTGCCGAGGCCCTCGCCGTGGTGCGGCGCGCGGTCGAGCTCGGCGTCGACCACATCGACACCGCGCAGTACTACGGCCCCGACGTGGCCAACGAGCTGCTGCGCTCGGCGCTGCACCCGTACGGCTCCCGCCTCGTGCTGGTGAGCAAGGTCGGCGCGGCGCGGGACGACAAGGGCGGCTGGCTGCCGGCGCAGGAGCCCGAGCAGCTGCGCGCCGGGGTCCTGGACAACCTGCGCTCCCTCGACGTGGAGCGGCTCGACGTGGTGAACCTGCGGGTGACGGGCCCGGACGGCGACTTCGACGCCCAGCTCGACGCGATGATCGCCATGCGCGACGAGGGGCTGATCGGCGCCGTCGGGCTCAGCAACATCACCCTCGCCCAGCTCGAGCACGTGCTGACCCGGACCGCGGTCGCGTGCGTGCAGAACCCGTACAACCTCGTCGACCGCGGCGGCGAGGACGTGCTGCGCGCCTGCACGGACCGCGGGATCGCCTTCGTGCCGTTCTTCCCGCTGGGCGCGGCGTTCGGCCGGGAGCGGGTCCTCGGCCACCCGGCGGTGAAGTCCGCGGCGCTGCGCCTCGACGCCACCCCGGCGCAGATCGCCCTCGCGTGGATCCTCGCGATCGCGCCGAACACGCTGCTCATCCCCGGCACCGCCTCGCTGGAGCACCTGGAGGAGAACGTCGCCGCGGGGCGGGTCGTCCTGGACGACGAGGCGCTTGCCGAGCTCGGATGAGCAGCCGCAAGAATTTGCTGGGGCTCGCCGTGCTGGCGTACCTGAGCCAGCGGCCGATGCACCCCTACGAGCTGTCCAAGACGCTGCGGGAGCACGGCGACGACCGCAGCATCAAGTTCACCCACGGGTCCGTCTACATGGTGGTCGAGCAGCTACTGAAGGCCGGCCTGATCGCGGAGCAGGAGACCACCCGCGAAGGGCAGCGCCCCGAGCGGACCGTCTACGGCATCACCCCGGACGGGCGGGCCGAGCTGCAGGCGTGGCTGCGCGACCTGGTCGGGGTGCCGCGGCACGAGTACCCGGCGTTCGGGTCGGCGCTGTCCCTGGTCAGTGCCCTGCACCCGGATGTCGTGGTCGAGCTGCTGCGCGAGCGCCTGGAGCGGCTGCGCGAAGAGCGCGTGACCACGGCGAAGCTGGCCGAGGGCACCGAGCCGCACCCGTTGTTCCTGGTGGAGGAGGTGTACCGGCTGGGCCTGCTCGACGCGGAGATCGCCTTCGTCGAGCGGTTCATCGAGCGGATCGCCGAGTGGCGACCGATGTGGGCGGGGTACCACGAACAGAATAGTTGACTCTGACTAGTCAGCGGCGGATAGTTGGTGTCAACCAATCGTCTCGCCGGGGGTTCGTCATGGGAACTGTCACGTCCGCGATCGTCGTCGGCGGCGGCATCGCCGGCCCGGTCGCCGCGCTCGCCCTGCGGAAGGCCGGCATCGCCGCCACCGTGTACGAGGGGCACGACGGCTTCGCCGACGGTGTCGGCGGGGCGCTGAGCATCGCGCCGAACGGGCGCACCGCCCTCGCCGCCGTCGACGCCGACCACGTCGTGGAGCGGGTCGGCACGCCGATGTCCGGGATGGTCATGCAGAGCTGGACCGGCAAGCGGCTCGCCGAGTTCGGCTCGTTCGACGACCTGCCGCCGATGCAGCTGGTCTGGCGGCACGAGCTCTACCGCGCCCTCTACGACGAGGCCGTCGCCCGCGGCGTCCGCATCGTGCACGGCAAGCGCCTGGTCTCGGTGCACGGCGGCGTCGCCGGCTTCGCCGACGGCAGCACCGCCGAGGCCGACGTCGTCATCGGCGCCGACGGGATCCGCTCCACCGTGCGCCGCCTCATCGACCCGTCCGCGCCCTCGCCCCGCTACGTCGGGCTGCTCGGCTTCGGCGCCCGCTGCGGCCCGGCCGGGGTGGCCCCGACCGGCGACAAGATGCACCTGGTCTTCGGCCGGCGCGCGTTCTTCGGCTACCAGGTGACCGCCGGCGGGGACAGCGGCTGGTTCGTCAACCTGCCGTCGAAGGATCCGTCGTACGGTGCGAGCTTCAGCCGCGAGGAGTGGCTGCCGATCCTCGCGGACGCGTTCGCCGGCGACCGGATCCCCGCCGTGGCACTGATCCGCGGCACCGACCCGGACGCCCTCGTCGTCACCGGCGGCCTGGAGGACATCCCGTCGGTGCCGGTGTGGCACCGCGACCGGGCCGTCCTCATCGGCGACGCCGCGCACCCCACCTCGCCCAGCTCCGGGCAGGGCGCGTCCCTCGCCATCGAGAGCGCCGTGCAGCTCGCCCGCTGCCTGCGCGACCTTCCCGTGCCGGCGGCGTTCACGGCGTACGAGCAACTGCGGCGCGCCCGGGTCGAGCGGGTGATCGCGACCGCGGCCCGCACGAACAGCGACAAGGCCGCCGGTCCGGTCGCGCGGGTCCTGCGCGACCTGCTGATGCCGCCGATGATGCGCCTGTTCGCCGACCCCGCGAAGTGGCGGTGGCAGTTCGACCACCCGATCGACTTCGCGGCGCCGGTCACCGCGGGGGCGGCGCTCAGCCCTTCGGGAAGGGGATGACCTTCGTGGCGCCGGTGCCGAGGCGCTGCACCACGAGGGTGGCGGTCTCGGGGGTGAGGTTGCGGGCGTCGGCGACGTTCCAGCCCTCGCCGGCCGCGTAGGTGGCGCCCTGCCAGGTCGGGTGGACGACGGGGATGAGCGCCTTCATCACCGACTCGAACGCCTGCGCGTCGCTCGCCCGGTCGAACGTGGTGATCGTGACGACGGTGCCCTCCAGGGAGCAGGTGCCCTGGTCGTGGAAGCGGTACACCGACTCGTCGTGGGTGGTCGCCTGGGTGTAGTTGTCGCAGCCGAGGTCGGCGGCGACCTTGGCGGCGGGCTCCCCCAGGTACGCGGGCTTCGTCAGCGCGTCGACGGCCCGCGGGGCCTGCCAGCCGATGACGCCGGCCGCGACGGCGAGCAGGGCCGCACCGGCGGCGAGCTTCGGGTTGCGGCGCGGCTTCGTCTCCTCAGCCGTCGCCGTCGCCGGCTCCTCGGAGATCTCCAGGGACGCTACCAACGCGGGCCTCCTGCGGTACAAGCGCGGAATTTTGCTGACATGTCGAATTTAGGTGCAATCGGGGTGCGGAGCTGTCCCCCGGGCAGCCAGAAAGGCCGGCGCTGGGGGCACCGGCCTTCCTGGGTGTTGCCGTGGTGACTACATGGACCCTGCCGCGACGAACGTGTAGCCCGCCGCCTGGATGCCCGTGACGGTCTCCTGCAGGTAGCTCAGCGGCACGTACGGGTGGAAGAAGAAGCTCGCCACACCGTCCCGCACGACCGTGTTCAGCTGCGCGGACTTCACGATGTCCGCCGACAGGTGGGCCGGGTGGTTGTTGAACGGCTCCAGCTCGATGTTGCCGATGTTCTCCGGCACCGTCAGCACCCCGTAGATGTCGCGCACCGTGTACGGGAAGAACTGGCCGAAGATGCGGCTGTTGTCCAGCGCCCCGCCGCGCAGCGCGCCGGAGGTGTACAGGCCACGGTCGTACCGCGTCTTGAACGTCGCCGCGACCGCCTTGTTGGACGCGTCGGAGCCGGCATAGTGCGGGAACTCGAAGATGGTCGGCGCGGCCAGGCCGGCCGCCTTGAACGCCGCGAACGCGCCGTCGATGCGGCCCTGCGCCCAGGCCTGCGAGTCCGTCGGCACCGGGCCGTCGTAGATCACGTAGTTGGTGACCGGGTCGACGTGCGCGGTGTAGAACTCGAAGTCGTCCGCGCTGGCGCCGTTGTACGGGTTGATCATGCTCTCGTACTGGTGCGTGTAGCCGTGCATCAGCAGCGTGCCGCCGTGCGACTGCATGTACTTGAGCTCGGCGACGACCTGGGGCCGGTCGGCGAGGGTGTAGTCCTCGGCCGTGCCGCCCGTGCCGGAGCCCAGCGGGTCGCGGTAGCGGGAGTAGACGGCCACCGAGAACGGGATGTTCTTGCCGTACAGGTAGTTCGTGATCGCGCGCAGCTCGCTCGGCTCCGCGTCCGGGCCGACGTCCTCGATGCGCACCAGGGCGCGGTGCCGCTCCGCCGTCGACGGCGCGAGCACGTCGAACAGGAAGTCGGAGAAGGCGACGTACCGGTCGTCGGCGCTGATGTACGAGAACGGGATCTCGCCGAGGTAGGTGAAGTTGCCGGACCGCACGCCCCACGGCAGCGTCGTGCCGTCGGCGCGGACCGCGGTCGCGACCGGCGTCGCCTTGGTGGCGTCGCTGATCGTGGTGTTCATGATGCCGGCGCCGTTCTGCGGGTCCCGGGTGAACGTCTTCGCCTTGTAGTTCACCGTCGACACCGACGACACGTCGAAGCCGGTCCACGTGAAGCCGCGGTTGGCCACGAAGTTGGGGTCGCGGGCCGTCAGCTGCCAGATGTTGTCGTAGATCCACACGACCGGCTTGGTGGTCGCGGTCACGTCGTCGAGGAACGCGAGCGGCAGCGGCTCGTCGTACGTGCTGCCCAGGTACACCACGGCCTGGAACTGTTCCAGCTCACCGGCGGCGTAGCTGGTCACCGGCTGCGCGGTCCAGTCGCCGAAGTGGGAGCTGAGGTTCGCGGCGGCGGTCGCGTACAGCTCGCCGAGGAAGCCGTACGGGCCGGTGGTGTCGTACAGCACCAGCGTCTTGCCGGTCGAGCCGGGGATGCCGGCGCCGTTGACGCCGTTCGCGACCGGCGTGGCCGGGGTCGTCACGATCGTGCTCGGCGAGGCCGGGGACGTGTTGCCCGCCGCGTCTTCAGCGGTGATTTTCAATGAGTACGCGGTCAGCGGCGACAGGCCGGTCAGCGTGGCGCTGTTGACGGTGCTGGTCACGACCTCCGGGCCGCCGGTGACCGTGTACCGGGTGACGCCCACGTTGTCGGTCGACGCGGGCCAGGTGAGCGTCACGCCGGTCGACGTGAGCGCGCTCGCGACCGGGGCGCCGGGGGCGGTCGGTGCGGCCGTGTCCGGCGCCGGCGGCGGCGTCAGGGTCGTGAACGCCACCGGCACCGACGCCGCGGACGCGTTCCCGGCGGCGTCGAGCGCCTTGACGGTCACGCTGTGCGCGGTGCCCGGCTCCAGGCCGGCGAGCGCCGTGGAGGTGCCGGTGACGGTCGCCTTCAGGGTGCCGTTGTCGAACACCTGGTAGCCGGTCACGCCGACGGCGTCCGTGGAGGCGCCCCAGCTGACGGTCGCGCCCGTCGTGGTGACGTCCGCGACGCTCGGCGCGCCCGGCACGCTCGGCGCCGTCCTGTCCGTGACCCCGGTGGTGAACGACCACGTGTAGGTCGACGTGCTGACCTTCACCGTCATCGTGTACTTCGTCTGCTCGGCGAGCGCGGCGCGCGGGGTGAACGTGAACGTGTGCGTCGGCGCGTCGTACGCGTAGTAGCTCGCGACCGATGCGCCGCCGCTGGTCTTGACGAACGAGTAGCGCATCGCCGTCGGGTCGACCGCGTCGCCGTAGCTGATCGTCGGGCGGACGCCGACGGCGACGCCGGTCGTCCCGTTCTTCGGCGTGACCCCGCTGACCGCCGGCCCCGCGGCGTGGGCCGCCGTGCTCAGGCCACCGGCGGCGATGGAGCCGACGATCGTCGACGCCACCAGCTTCACCACAGTGCGCACAGGTGCTCGCTTTCGCTTGGGTTTCGTGTGTACGGCTTGGGATTTGTGCGTGTGGGCCCCAGCGACTTCACCGGGGCCCACACCGTGGTTCTTGCTCTTTGCTCTTGGCGGTTAAGCCTTGGCGATTCAGCCGAAGCTGACGCAGGTGACCAGCGCGCTCACGGAGTTGGAGCTGCCGGTGTGCGTGAAGGTGAACTGCCAGGTCTTGCCGTCGGCCGACTGCTTGCTGCTGGACTGCGTCACGTTGCCCGAGCCGGTCTCGCTCCACGTGCCGACCATCGCGATGCCCGCGTTGTCGCACGTGACGTTCAGGACGTTGTTCGTCGACGTGCCGCTGCCGATGTTGAGCGTGCCGGGCTTCGTCGAGGACGTCGCCGTGGGCGCCGCGCCCTTGATGTTCCCGCTGGGCGTCCAGGTGGTCGCGGCGGTCTTCTTGTAGAGGTTGTACGTCGCGGTGTCGAGGTACATGTCGCCGACCGCGCCGTTCGCACCCGCCGGGGCACCCGTGCCGGTCAGCCAGACCGAGCCGTTCGCGCCGGCCGGACCCGCGGGCCCCTGGGCGCCGGCGGCACCCGTGGCTCCGGTCGCGCCGGCCGCACCCGCGGCACCCTGGGCGCCGGTCGCACCCGTGGCACCGGCGGCGCCGTCCTTGCCCTTGAGGGAGGACAGCCACTCCTCCGGCGTGCCGGTGAACGCGTTCATGTCGACCGCGAGCTGATACGCGTCCTTGCCGTCGACACCGTTCACACCGACCAGCGAGGCGAGCCACTCCTGCACCGTGCCGATGGTGGGGTCGTTGGCGAGGGCCAGGTCGTACGCGCTCAGGCCGGGCATGCCCTGGATGCCCTGCAGACCCTGGATGCCCTGCTCGCCCTTCTCACCCTGGGCGCCGGTCGCACCGGCGGCGCCGGTCTCGCCCTTCTCACCCTGCTCGCCCTTGGGACCCGGGTCGCCGTCCTTGCCGTTGATGCCGGGGATGCCCTGGAGACCCTGAGCGCCGGTCTCGCCCTTCTCGCCCTGGGCACCGGTCGCGCCGGTCTCGCCCTTCTCACCCTGAGCTCCCTGGGCACCGGTCGCACCGGTCTCGCCCTTCTCGCCCTGAGCTCCCTGGGCGCCGGTCGCACCGGTCTCGCCCTTCTCACCCTGGGCACCTGTGGCGCCAGTCTCGCCCTTCTCACCCTGAGCACCCTGGGCACCAGCGGCGCCGGTTTCGCCCTTCTCGCCCTGCGCGCCCTGGCCACCGGTCGCACCGGTCTCGCCCTTCTCGCCCTGAGCTCCCTGGGCTCCAGTCTCGCCCTGAGCACCCTGCGCGCCGGTCTCGCCCTTCTCGCCCTGAGCACCCTGGGCACCCTGAGCGCCAGCCGCGCCCGTCTCACCCTTCTCGCCCTGAGCGCCCTGAGCGCCGGTGGCACCGGCGGCGCCGGTCTCGCCCTTGGCGCCCTGGGCGCCGGTCGCACCCGTCTCGCCCTTGGCACCCTGTGCGCCGGTCGCGCCGGTCGCGCCAGTCGCGCCGGCCGGCCCCTGGGCGCCGGTCGCGCCGGTGGCACCCGTCGCACCCGTGGCGCCCTTCGCGCCGGTGGCACCGGTCGCGCCCGTCGCGCCGGTCGCACCCTTCGGGCCGGTGGCACCCGTAGCGCCGGTCGCACCCTTCGGGCCGGTGGCACCGGTCGCGCCGACGGCGCCGGTGGCACCCGTCGCGCCGGTAGCACCCTTGGGCCCGGTCTGGTTCCACTGCACCATCTGCTCGCTGCTCCGGCACCGCGAGCCGGCCTGGTAGTCGATGACCCGCAGCGCGCTGGTGTTCTTGTCCCGGCACCCGGTGATGACACCGGTGTTGCTGGCCGGCACAGCACCGTAAGCGGCAGCGCCGACACCGACGAGCACAGCCGCGGCGGTCGCACCGATGGCGGCGATCTTCTGCTTCTTCGAGCGGAACACGCAGTTCTCCTAATCTGGGGGCAGTACGTTTATCGGTGACGACTTGCTTCACTATTTACTGGTGACGACGACACGCTCGGACGGCTTCAGCAGTTCCGGTTTCGGCGGCGGCTGCAACTCGCTCCGACCAGCGGGCCGGGAAACAACACCGGCATCCGCCGCCGGCGTCTGATGCGCCGCCGCCAGGTAGATCACGGCCCCCAGCGCCACCGCGGCAACAGCGGCCCCGAAGCCCATCACAGCCTTCTTCAGCACGGAAAACCCCCGCTCCCGCCGCAGCACGGCACGCTTGAGAAACCCTCGAATCACCGAGAGCAAGAATGTGGAATGCGTTTTACGTCAGCGATTCACTGCTGCTCATGAGGGCGCAAAAATACGCACACCGGTTCCCCCGCGAATACTCACCTGAACACGGGCCCGGTTTCGCCACTCGCTCCCCACCGGACCAAACTGGCGACCAAAGACGCCCGGCGGATCACTGCTTCCCGCCAGCCTGTGCGGCTGGTCCACTTAAGGTAGCCGCCCGGGTGCGACGAGGTTGTCAGCAACCGAGTGGCACCCCACCACCCCAGTCAGATGACAACCCCTCCCCCACCGCGCAAACCCAACCACGGAGAGTGACACCACCCAGCCAAACCTTCACAAAACGGCCCACAGCAACCTCCCACCCAACACCCACCGCCACCACAGCACCGCAACACATCCCGCAACCGACCGCCGCGACGACATCCAGCCCGGCGCACCCCCTCAACTACCACCACCAACATCAACCTCCACCAACATCGACCCCATCACGCCCTCAACACCGACACCGACGCCACCGCCAACCCCCACCGCCACCCGCCTCGAACACCGCCCTTGCCGCACAGCCACTTCGCCCGCACCGGCACACAACGACAAGAGCCACCCAGCAGCGACACCGCCCTTCCCACCACCGCCTCGATCGAAGGACAGTTCTGGCCGCCACCACGACCAACCCCCAACCCCGTCCTTCGATCACCACACCGCCCGACCCCCGCTCCGACAAACCCACGAGCGCCAGACACGGCAGCGTTCGCTCACCTCAGATCACCTCAACCCCCAGCCGGCCTCACCCCCGGCCAGGTCGGGGCAAAGGACGACGGCGCGGAGCTCGGCGACCAGCCCCTTCCGCGGCCACCACCCTGAGAAGCACCGGACCACCGGATTTCCAGCACCCCAGCCGCCGCCCCCGCTCCGCAAAACCACAGCGCCACCGCAGCAGCGCAACACAACTCCAGCCCGTTCACACACCCGCCGATCCCCACACCACCGCCCCAATTCACCACCACAGACCGACATCACCGCGGGCCAACATCACCGCGAGCCCACACCACCGCGAGCCACATCACCGCGGGCCAGCACCACCGCGGGCCACATCACCGCAGGCCCACATCACCGCGAGCCCACACCACCGCAGGCCAGCAACACCGCGAGCCACATCACCGAAGGCCTACATCACCGCAGGCCCACATCACCGAAGGCCTACATCACCGCCAGCCCACATCACCGAAGGCCGACACCACCGCCAGCCCACATCACCGCGGGCCGACACCACCGCCAGCCCACATCACCGCGGGCCGACACCACCACGCTCGCCCTCCACCCCGACCACCACCACTACCGCCGCCCACCGCCACAACCCGCACCACCCACGAAGCCGAACCCGCACCACCCAACCCAATCCACCCGCAGCACGGCCTTCGCGACGAGTTCAGGTTCGTCGCCGACCGCGGCGTCAGGGAGAACGTTCAGCACCGCCGACATCCCGACACCGCAGTCCCACCGCCATCCGACCGCAACACGGACACTGCCGCGGCTCGGCCCGCCGGGCAACACAGCCCGTCGTCCGCCCTGGGCGCGGCACCGGTCAGCGATGGAGCCGCCGCAGGACAGGTCCTGTTGCCGAGGCGTCAGGCGGCGTCGTGGCGCAGCGGCTGCGTAGTTTCCTCCTGTAACAGCGCGAGACGGGTCGAGCCGAGGGCCACCGCGGCCACGGCGAGGCGCCAGACGACGATGCCGAACTCGGTCGTCGTGATGTGGCCGGTGCCGAACCGCCCGTTGACGCCCTCCAGGCCGGGGAAGCTGACGATCAGCATGATCACGGCAGCGGCGGCCGTCGCCGGGGGTAACCACCGTCGGCGCGTCCGCTCGAACGCCACCCACGCCGCGATCGCGAGCACTGCCGTGCCCGCGATGAGGATCATCGCCACCGTCAGCGACACGGGGCGGTGCCCGTCCAGGCGGCTCGCGTCGTAGATGCCCCAGCCGGTCCACTCGACACCGCCGCGCATCAACAGAACCTCGCCGGTCTCGGCGACGCCCGTGTTGTCCTCGCTGGCCCACGGCATGCTCATGGCGAGCACCGCGGCCAGGGCGCCGACGAGCGCCACGACCCGGGCCCCCATGCCTGCCGCCGTGAACTCAGCGCGCTGTGGTGCCGTCATGGTCGTAGACCGTAGTGGATGCACTGGCTCACGTCAGCGCCTGCGCTTCGCACTCAGCTGTCGGTAGCCGGGATGTACACCGGGAGTGAGACCTTGCTGATCGGCGATGCGCTGCAGTAACCCGGCGAGCTGCGCCCGCTCGTCAGCGTCGAGTGCGGCACAGAGATCCTCGTCGTGCGCGCGGGCGAGCTGTCGCATCTCCATGAGCACCTGCCGGCCGTCGTCGGTGAGGTGCAGCGCGTGATGCCGCCGGTCGCTCACGCCGGGCCGCCGCTCGACGAGCCCCTTGTGGTCGAGCGTGTCGAGGATCGCCACCACACGGCTCGGCACCACACCCATGTCGGCCGCCACCGACTGCTGACTCCGCCCCGGCGCCCCGGCGATCATGCGCAACAGCCCGACCTCGGGCGGCGTCAGCCCCAGCGCTTCGACACGCTCGGCGAACCTGCCGGCAGCGTGCGCACCGACCTGCGCGACGAGAAACGCCGCACCCTGCGGGGGTTGCCCAGGACTAGTCACAGCGCTAGTGTACTGAATAATTCACTCGACTGAACCATTCATCTCATGAAGGGATCACATCATGGCCACGCCTGCTGTCCAGGCTGCCGCCGGGCCGGTTTCCCGGCCTGTCCAAGGCGGCCCACCGCTCGGCGTTCTCGGCGTCGTCGTCACCGCTCTGTTCATCGCCGGCCTGGCGCTCGGCACCGTGCTGGCCGACGGAACCCCATTCCCGTCACCGTTCGGCGACGCGGCGCAGATCGTCGCGTATTTCCAGGACCACGAGTTCGCTGTGCGCGTCGGCGGCACGCTCCAGTTCGCCGCAGCCATCCCCCTCGCCATCTATGCGGCGACCGCCTCGGCCCGCCTGCACCGCCTCGGCATCCGCGCCCCAGGCGCCACCATCGCCCTCGCCGGCGGCCTGCTCGCCGCCGCCTTCATGGCCTGCTCCGGCCTGGTCAGCTGGACGCTCTCCCAGCCGGCCGCGACCAACGACCCCGAGGTCATCCGCCTCCTGCAGCTGCTCGCCTTCGCCACCGGCGGCCCCGGCCACGTGGTGCCGCTGGGGCTGCTGCTCGCCGGGATCGCGGTCCCGGGTCTCCTCGCGGGCCTGCTGCCCCGCTGGCTCGCCTGGGCCGGCCTGATCATCGCCGCCGTCGCCGAGCTCGCCACGCTGGGCCTCTTACTCGAGCCCGCCACGTACCTGCTGCCGGTCGCAAGGTTCACCGCCCTCGCCTGGCTGATCACCGCGGGCTTCAAGCTCCCGCTCAACCGCCGCTCCGTCCCCACCACGTGACAACCGACGGTCCACCCCGGCGCCTCACCGCATCCGAGCGCGCCGACCGAAGCGATTCGTCACGCCGGGGAACGCTCGCGCGGCACCGGTCGGCACGCGTCTCGCGACGAGCCATCCGAGCGCACTGACCGAAGCCGATCGTCCCGAAGTCGATCGTCACCCCGGGGAACACTCACGCGGTACCGGACCAACATGCACCTCGCGACCGCGGGCTCCAAGCTCCCGCTCCACCGTCGCTGCGGCACCACCACGTGACAACCGACGGTCCACCCCGGCGCCTCACCGCGTCCGAGCGCGCCGACCGAAGCCGATCGTCACGCCAGGCATGCTCACGCGGTGCCGGGCCAACATGCACCTCACGACGACCCATCCGAGCGCACTGACCGAAGCCGATCGTCACCCCGGGGAACACTCACGCGGCACCGGTCGGCGTGCGTCCCGCGACGGGCCATCCGAGCGCACTGACCGAATCGATCGTCGCGCCGCGGAACATTCGCGCGGTGCCGAGCCAGCATGCGGCTCGCGGCAGGCCGGGGACCCGTGGAGGTGTACAGGGGGGATCCGTGGAGTTGTACCTGTGCTTCGTCGCCGAACCGGTGGCGGGGACGGAGACGTACACGCAGGCGGTGGGCCTCCTCGCGCAGGTGTTTCACCCCAGCGAGCTGCAGGGCGTCCTCCTCCGGCAGCCTCGGTTTGATGAGCGACGGCTAGGTCCGCATGGAAGTCTGGAACGCTGCGACCACGGTCCGGATCGACGTGTCCGCCGCCAACGGCAACCAGTCGACGCTGCGGATCCGGACACCGGATGAGTTCGGCCTGAGGTGAGTTCGGCCTGTGTGGCTGGCCAGGAACGAGTCAGTGCCGGCCCGCCATGTCTCAGGCTGACCGGCACCGCTGCTGGGGTTCACGCATCTGTTGTTGCTGTCGTTCAGGAGGCGGCGATCCCGGCCGGGCCGTCCTGGACCACGGTCGCCTGGGCGAACGCCGAGTCCAGCTGGGCGCGCAGCGCGTCGAGCTGGTGGAACTCGCTCGAGGACGCCGACTCGGAGCCCTCGGCGGCGAACACGTGGTCCGTCTCGGCCGAGGAGTGGTCGTAGGAGGTGAAGTCCGACTCCTCGTACCGCGCGCCGCTCGGGTCCGTGTACGACACCTGGTGACCCTGATCGAACGACGTCGACTCAGCCGCCGCGTGGTCCTGCTCGTACACCCCGAACTGCGAGTCGTAGCTGCTCTCACTCGCGTCGACCTGGTGCAGCTGGTCCGACGCCTCGTGCTGCTCGCCGGTCTCGATCTCGCCGTACTCGCTCATCTCAAATCCCTTTGTATGTCGGTGGTTCGCGAAGTGTTCCTTGCGATGCACCAAACACTACGGAGCCGCTGACCTCGCCGAATCACGGAAACGTGCCAGCGCCGCCGGGGCAGGGTCAGTGGGATTCGCGGCTGACCTGGGGGCCGGAGGAGCCGAGCAGGAACGAGCAGTCGGCGCCCGTGTCCGCGCCGAGGACGGTGTCGACGTAGAGGCGTTCCCAGCCGCGGGCCGGACGGGCCAGGGCGTCGAGAAGCGCCTGGGACGGCGGGCGGGCATCGAATTCAGCCTGGGGCACGTCGACGGTGAGTGTGCGGCCGGGGACGTCCAGGACGATCATGTCGCCGGTGCGGATGCGGTTGAGGGGGCCGCCGGCCGCGGCCTCGGGGGCGACGTGGAGGACGACGGTGCCGTACGCGGTGCCGCTCATCCGGCCGTCGCAGATGCGGACCATGTCGCGGACGCCGGCGCGCAGGAGCTTCTCGGGCAGCGGCATGTTGGACACCTCCGGCATGCCCGGGTAGCCCTTCGGGCCGCAGCCACGCAGTACGAGAACAGTCGACGCATCCACGTCCAGCAGCGGGTCGTCGATGCGGGCGTGGAAGTCCTCGATGGAGTCGAAGACGAGCGCCGGGCCGCGGTGCTGGAGCAGGGCGGGCGTCGCGGCGGCGGGCTTGATGATCGCGCCGGCGGGGGCCAGGTTGCCGCGCAGCACAGCGATCCCGGCGGCAGGCAGTACAGGATCCACTCGCGGGCGGATGACCGAGTCGTCCCAGATGGCGGCGCCCTCCAGCGACGACACGAACGGTGCGCCGGTGACGGAGAGTGCAGCGGGCGACAGCAGGTCCAGCACCTCGGACAACACGGCGGCGAGGCCGCCGGCCCGATGGAGGTCCTCCATGAGGAACCGCCCCGCCGGCTGCAGGTCCACCAGCAGCGGCACGCCGGCGCCGATGCGGTCGAAGTCGTCGAGGCACAGCGGTACACCCAGACGACCGGCGATCGCGAGCAGATGCACCACGGCGTTGGTGGACCCGCCCGTCGCCGCGAGCGTGACGATCGCGTTGTGGAAGGACTCGGCGGTCATGACGGTCGACGGGCGGCGCTCGGCGTGCACGAGGTCGACGGCGAGCCGACCCGACGCGTGCGCGCGGGCGAGCAGCCGGCTGTCGGCGGCGGGGATGCCGGCGGTGCCGGGCAGCGTCATGCCGAGCGCCTCGGCGAGCAGGCCCATCGTCGACGCGGTGCCCATCGTGTTGCAGTGCCCGCGGCTGCGGATCATCGACGACTCGGAGTCCAGGAAGCCTTGCGAGGTGAGCGTTCCCGCCCGTACCTCCTCCGACAGCCGCCAGACATCGGTGCCGCAGCCGAGCGGCGCGCCCCGGAAGGTGCCGGTGAGCATCGGGCCGCCGGGGACGACCAGGGCCGGCAGGTCGACCGACGCGGCCGCCATGAGCAACGCCGGGATCGTCTTGTCGCAGCCGCCGAGCAGGACCACGCCGTCGATGGGGTTGGCGCGCAGCATCTCCTCGATCGCCATCGCCGCCATGTTGCGCCACAGCATCGCGGTCGGGCGGACCTGGGTCTCGCCGAGGGAGACGACGGGCAGGTTGTGCGGGACGCCGCCGGCCTCCCAGACGCCGCGGGCGACGTGCTCGGCGACCTCGTCTAGGTGGCGGTTGCACGGCGTCAGGTCGGAGGCGGTGTTGGCGATCGCGATCTGGGGCCGGCTGCCGTCGAGCGCGTCGGCTGGCAGGCCGCGCCGCATCCAGGCGCGGTGGATGTACGCGTTGCGGTCGTCGCCGGCGTACCAGTCGGCGCTGCGCAGTCGTGTCATGGCACCTGCTTCCCGGAAGATGGGGAACGTGCGCGCATTCGTCATCATCGGCCCCGGCCGGGCCGAGGTCCAGGACGTCCCGGAACCTGTCGCCGGAGTGGGACAGGTCGTCGTCGACGTGGAGCGCGCCGGCGTGTGCGGCACCGACGTCGAGTTCTTCACCGGCGAGATGTCATACCTGCACGACGGCCAGGCCGAATACCCCATCCGGATCGGGCACGAGTGGTCCGGCGTGGTCCGCGAGGCCGGCCCCGGCGTCGACGCGGGCTGGGTCGGCCGGCGTGTCACGGGAGACACCATGCTCGGTTGTGGCGGCTGCTTCAGGTGTACGAGCGGGCGCCAGCATCTCTGCGCGCACAGGCACGAGATCGGCATCCGCCACGGGTGGCCCGGTGCCCTCGCCGAGCGGCTCCTCGTCCCGGCCCGGGCGCTGCAGGCGCTGCCGCCGCAGGTGGGGCCGGCGCTCGGCGCGCTCGTCGAGCCCGGCGGCAACGCCCTGCGCGCGGTCCGCGGCGCCGGCGTCCGGGCCGGGGAGCGGCTGCTCGTCCTCGGGCCCGGGACCATCGGGCTGCTCGTCGCGCAGATCGCCGCCGCGCAGGGCGTCGAGGTGCACCTGCTGGGCGTGACGGCCGCGTCGGTCGAGTTCGCCCGCGGGCTCGGCTGCGGCGCGGTGTGGACCGCCGCCACGCTGCCGGCGCTGCGCTGGGACGCGGTCGTCGACGCCTCCAACGCGGCGACGTCGCCGGCGGCCGCGCTCGACCTCGTCGAGCCGGGCGGCCGGGTCGTGTACATCGGGCTGTCCGGCACACCGAGCCTGCTCGACTCGCGGACCCTCGCGTTGAAGGACGTGACCGCGGTCGGCGTGCTCAGCGCGTCCGGCGGGCTGGCCGGCACCGTCGAGCTGTACGCCTCCGGGGCCGTCGACCCGCGTCCCCTGGTCGCGGCGACGATCGGCCTGTCGGAGGCGGCGTCCGCCCTGTCCCCGGCCCGGCCGGCCGCGTGGGGCGCCGCCCCGAAGGTCCACATCGACCCTTCGCTGTGACCCGTCGTCCACAAGCACCCCGTTGTCCACAGGGCACACCGGCCAGGGCAGCATCGGGCGGCGGGGAACCGCTAACCTGTGGCACGTGCGGCAACTTCGACGGATCGGCGTTCGGGCGGTCGCCGGGCTGCTCGCGACCTGTGCGCTGGTCGTGACCCCGGTCCCGTTCGCGGCGCCCCAGATGGCCGTCGCGGCGCCGTCGGCGTGCGGGGCGACGTTCCCCAACAAGCTCACCGAGACCCCGTGGCCCCTCAAGCGGCTGCACCCCGAGCTGGCCTGGCCGATGACGAAGGGTGAGGGGGTCATCGTCGCCGTCATCGACTCCGGCGTGTCGACCACGCACCCGTCGCTGAAGGACCAGGTGCTGCCCGGCAAGGACTACGTGCAGCCCGGCGGGGTCGGCGACTGCGACCAGGCCGCGCACGGCACGTTCGTCGCGGGGATCATCGCCGGGCTCCGCGTGCCCGGCACCGGGTTCTACGGTGTCGCGCCCGCCTCGAAGATCCTGCCGATCCGCGTCCTGGAGGACGACCGGAGGAGCTTCGACCAGGAGCTGCCCAACACCATCGCCGACGCCATCGACTACGCCGTCGACCACGGCGCCGGCGTGATCAACCTGTCGCTGGTGACGCAGCCGACGCCGAAGCTCGCCGCGTCCGTCGCCCGCGCCCTGAGCCGCAACGTCATCGTGGTCGCCGCCGCCGGCAACGACGGCGCCAACACCAACGCCAACCAGCCGGCGTATCCGGCGGCGTATGACGGCGTGATCGCGGTCGCCGGCGTCGACGAGCAGGACAAGCACGTGTCCACGTCCACGTCCGGCGACTACGTCGACGTCGCCGCGCCCGGCGTGAATATCGAAGGCCCGGCACCGCAGGGCGGCGGGTTCGGCATGCGGACCGGCGGCGGGACGAGTTTCGCCGCGCCGTACGTCGCCGGCACCGCGGCCCTCCTGCGCGCCTACTACCCCGAGATGACGCCGCAGCAGATCGCGGACCGAATCACCGCCACCGCCGACCAGCCGCCCGGCGGCCGCGACCCGCAGGTCGGGTCCGGCACCGTGAACCCGTACCGTGCCGTCGCCGCCCTCCTCGACGGCGCCGGCCCACCCGAGACCACCCGGCAGGGCGGCGCCGGCCTCGGCCCCGAGACCGCCCGGTCGGCCGCGGAGTCGTCGCTGCCGGCGATCTGGGTCGCGTTCGCCGCGGTGGTCACGACCGCGCTGATCTGGTCCGGCCTGCTCGTGCAACGCGCCCGCCGCAGGCTCCACGGCACCCCCGCGGCAGCGGCCGGCCGTCAGGAGCCCCGCCGCGCCGCACAGGACCGGTTCGAGCCGACGATCGGCCCGATGAACGTCCGCCCCCCGACCGTCCACCGCACCCAGGCCTCCCGCGGCCTGGCCAACGCCTCCCGCTCCCTGAGCATGCCGACCTCCTCCAGCGGCGGCCGCTGACCCTCCCCCACGGACATCCACAACCCCTCGCCACCGTTCGTGCGGCGCCCGTAAGACCCGCCGCCACCCACACGCCCGTCGGTTCATGTCGCTGGAACAGGTCCGGGTCGCCCGACCCCGCGGGAGGGCATGAGCTACGTCCGGCCGCGATCGACGTGCCACCCGCTCAAGCAGCATTCCCGTGCCCGCGTTGGTCTTCAGACATCGGCACGAGACCCGGCCGCCGCCGCCCAGGCCACGATCGCCGCCCCACCCACCTACAAACTCGGCGTTGTTGGCCGCCCGGTGCGCCGTTGTCCTGTCGGCCTGCGCAGGGTCTGTGGTCAGCCGGGTATCGGCCACGCGTGTGGTCGTCGGTGGTGTGGGGGCCGCACCACCACGTCGCTAAGGCGTGTTTGGTAGGCCGGCTCGACGTCGGCGTGGCGGTAGTCGATAGACGGCGAGGTCTCCGGTAAGTGGGTTGGCGACCAAGCGAACCTTCATACCGGAGACCTCGTGGCCGGCGTCGCGGTGGCGAGGCGGCGTGACCTCAGCGACGCGCGGTGGGCGGTTCTGGCCGTGGTGCTGCCTGCGGTGTCGGTGCGTGGGCGGCCGCCGAGGTGGAGCAGACGGCAGTCGATCGACGGGATTCGGTGGCGGATCCGGGTGGGTGCGCCGTGGCGTGATGTGCCGGCGGAGTGTGCGCCGTGGCAGACGTTGTACTGGTTGTTCCGCCGGTGGCAGCGCGACGGGACGTGGCAGACGGTGCTGACCGCGTTGCAGGCGCATGCTGATGCCGCCGGTCGGGTCCGGTGGGATGTGAGTGTGGACTCCACCAGCGTCCGGGCGCATCAGCACGCCGCGGGTGCCCGCCGGGACGGTGGCTCGCAGCAGGAGCCGCCGGGTGGGGTGGACACCGAACCGGACGATCACGCCCTCGGCAGGTCGCGGGGCGGGCGGACGACGAAGGTGCACCTCGCGTGCGAGCAGGGACGGAAGGCGTTGTCGTTGCTGCTGACCGCTGGACAGCGTGGCGACAGTCCACAGTTCGTGCTGGTCCTGCGACGCATCCGGGTGCCGCGCCTCGGTGGCGGCCGGCCGCGGACCCGCCCGGACCGGATGCTTGCCGACAAGGCGTATGCCGGGAAGGCGAACCGTGCCTACCTGCGTCGGCACGGTATCCGGGCGACGATCCCGATCAAGGCCGGCCATGCCGCGAACCGGCGCAAGCTCGGGTCGAAGGGCGGTCGCCCACCGGCCTTCGACCCGGGGCTCTACAAGCAGCGCCATGCGGTGGAGTGCGGCATCAACCAGCTGAAACGCAACCGCGGCATGGCCACCCGCTTCGACAAGCGCGCCGTGCGGTACCAGGCCACCGTCACCATCGCCGCGATCAACGAATGGCTCTGACCCCAGTAACCAAACACGCCTAGCCCGAGGCGAGCGCCTTCTCGGCATGCGTGATGAGGTCGGCCTCGGTGATGGCCGGATCGAACTTGGCCGCGTCGTGCAGTTCCAGGAACGCGACCAGTGCGGTGGAGCGCGGTGACGGCTTCGGCAGCAACGGCAACGGGGTCGTGGACCTGGCGACGACGATCGAGTGGTGGGTGCTCACGAGCGGAGCACAGGTGTCACGCCCGACCGTGGGCGGCGGGTGGATCCGTTGGGATCTCACCCGCCGGGGGCTGCACGGTCAGCGTTGGTCTTGCGGTGGCTCCCAGCGGGGTGGGCGGGGTGGCTGTGGGGGCTGGCCGGTCGTCGGGAACTCGGTGGTGCCGTTCGACTGGTCGCCGGGGGCGGGGAACTGTGCGGTGGGCGGGCGGTTCGGGTCGTGGGTCTGGCCGGCTGGTGGCTGGTGACCCGTGATCGCCTCGGTCTGGTAGCCGGCCGGGGTCACGGGGCCGGTCTGGTAGCCGGCGGGCGGGTGCTGGCCTGTCGCCGGTCCGCCCGGGTACTGGCCGGTGATGGATCCGGTCGGTGGATACGTCTGCGGCGGGTGACCGGGCCGGGCAGGCGCGCCGAACTGTCCCGGGGCACCGGGGGGACCGGACGGGCCCCGCGCACCGAACTGACCCGGAGCGCCGGGTGGACCGGGTGGACCAGGGGCGCCGAACGGACCTGTGGCGCCGGGTGGGGCGAACGGGCCCGGTGGGGGGTAGCCGCGGGCCGCGGCGGCGGTGCGTTCGCGGCGGCGGTTCATGGCGCGGAGGGGCAGGACGATGGCGAGGACGAGGATGGTGAGGCCGACGAGGGCCACACCCGCCACGATCGCCGCTCGGGTCGCCGGGGTGCCGGGGCCGTCGTCGATGTCGCCGGAGCCGCCGGTGGCGCCCGGGGCCGCGCTCGCCGAGCCGGCGGAGATGGGGCCGAGGGGGTCGGCGGTCACTGCCGGTACATCGGCCGAAAGCGCGGCAAGAGGGTCGATGAGACCGAAGCCGAACCGGTCGTCGCGGCCTGCGGGGCCCTTGTCGACGGCGGTCTTGAAGAGGCGGTTGACGACGTTGGCCGCGTCGAGCTTCGGGTACTTCGACCAGATCAGGGCGAGCGCGCCGGAGACCATGGCGGTGGCGCTGCTCGTGCCGGAGCCGGTGCCGTAGCCGGACGGGGCGACCTTCTTCGGGAGGGTGCTGATGATGTCCTGGGCCGGCGCCGCGATCTCCATGGTGTCGTCGTGCAGCGCGCCGCTCCACAGGTTGCCGTCGCGGTCGGTGCCGTTGACCGTGATGACGCCCGGGTAGCTGCCGGGGTGCGGCACGTGGTCGTCGCCCTGGGTGGTGTTGCCGCCGGCGGCGACGAGGATGGCGCCCTTGGAGCGGGCGTAGGCGATGGCGTCCTCGTCCGCCTTCAGCTGCGCGCCCTTACCGCCGAAGGACATGTTGATGATTTTCGCGCCGTGGTCGACCGCATACCGGATGGGCTCGTTGATGCTGCCCGTGAAGGGCACCGGCAGCGCGACCGGCAGGATCTTCGCCTTGGGCGCGATGCCGAGCATCTGCATGTTGCTGGTGCCGCCCCGCGCCGCGATGATGCCCGCGATGAGCGTGCCGTGGCCGTTCGCGTCGTCCCAGCCCTTCTCGCTGGTGTTGCCGAGCATGCCGGTCCCGGGCAGCACGGCGCCGTTGAGGTCGGGGTGGCTGGCCTCGACCCCGGAGTCGATGACGGCGACGACGACCCCGTCGCCCTGCGCGACCTTCTGCGCCTGGGTCAGCTTCAGCGAGCTGATCCACCACTCCCGCTCCCGCACCGAGTCGGCGTGGGCCGCCTGCGGCGCGACGAGCCCCGCGCCGACGCCGCCGGACACGCCGAGCAGGACCCCGGCGACGACCACGGCCGCTATCCGCCGCACGACCCGCCGCGCCGCGGCGGTCCGGGAAAACGTCGGCACAGGCGTCAGCCCAGCACCGAGGGTGGCGCTTCGCTGTCGGAGCCCCACGGGTCGTCGTCCTCTTGGAGCCACGTCGTGTGGTCCTCGCCCTCTCCATGGCCGGCGCCGCCTGCGGCACCGGGCATCATTCCTCCGCGGAAGCCTCCGGCGCCGCCACGTCCCGCGCCGGCACCGGCGCCACGGACGCCGCCCTTGCCCGCGCCCGCTCCGGTGACGTTACGCCCCGCGCCACGGCCGGCACCCGCGCCGGCCATGCCCGGCATCATGCCCATGCCGCCGACGCCGCCCATGCCCGCGCCCGGGCCGCGGCCCAGGCCGCCCGCGCCGAGACCACCGGCGCCGAGCCCGCCGCCGCCGGGACCGATGCCGCCGACGCCGGGGCCGAGGCCGCCCGCGCCGGGGCCGGCGCCCGTGATGCCGCCACCGCCGACGCCGGCCAGGCCGCTGCCGGGCAGGTCGTCGGGGTCGTAGCCGCTGCCGCCGCCGGGGTTGGTCAGGTTGGGGTCGCCGATGCCGCCGGGGCCGGTCATGTCGTCGACGCCGGGGACGCTGCCGCCGGGGATGCCGCTGCCGCCGCCGGGCATCTTGGCGTTCGGCATGCCGCCCGCGCCGCCGCCTCCGCCGCCACCGCCGAACGTGTCCGGGTTGAAGGGCTCGCGCGGGTCGGTGTAGTCCACCGGGTTGGTGCCCGGGATCGAGTCCATCGTGCGGACGTGCTTGCCCGCCAGCTCGTGGTAGGCCTGCTTGGCCTTGTCGTCCTGGGAGGAGATCCAGTCGCGCAGCTTGTTGGACGCCCAGTCCCAGGTGAAGAACTCGCGCGCCTCGTCGAACCACTTGTTGCCGTACACCGGCAGCAGATGCTGATAGATCGAGTTGGGGCCGAACGCGTCGGAGATCATGCCGCTGTCGATGTAGCCCTGCTTCGCCGCCATGACCTCGTGGATCATGTCGTCGGGAATCGGGATCTTCGCGATGGCGCCTTCCAGGTCGCCGGCGGCGAGGTGCAGGTAGTGCGGCAGGTTGCTGTGGTCGTCGCGGACGGTCTGGACGCTGGTGATCATCGTGTTCAGGTGGTTGCGGTACTCCTCGCCACCCGGACCCTTCCAGGTCTCCAGGTCCGCCTTGACGGCCTTCAGCACGCGCTCGACCTCGCCGAGGCGGGTCAGCAGCGCGGTCCACTCGTCGGCCGCCTGCCTGACGCGCGCGGGGCTGCCGGGGATGACGACCATCGCGATGACGTCCTCCCAGGAGGGGTCGCCCTCGTTGGCGTACGCGTCGCCGAACCAGCCGCCGTCGTTGGCCGCGGCGGGTTTCGAGTACGTCGAGCCGGTGACGTCGACAGCGGTCTCGTCGCCCATGTGCCCTAGACCTCCGTGGTCCCGGTGCCGGAGCCGCCGGGCTGCTGCCCGTCGAACGAGCCGGGCGCCAGGGTCGTCGTGTGGGACGTGATCGTGTGCGGGTCCTGCGCGGCCGGGGCCGTCTCGTTGCGGTTGTCCACCGCGGTCTGGTCGATCGGCGTGTACGTGCCGGCGTCGAGGAGCTTCTTGATGTCCGCCATGTTGGCGTGGTTGCGGTCCTCGGTGGTGCGGTAGTTCTTCGCGATCTGCTCCGTCGGGCCGATCATCTTGCCGAGGTGCTTCGCGAGCTCGTGCAGCGACTTGTTCACCGACTTGTACGCCCCGTCGGCCTTGGCCTGGATGCCGAACGCGCTGTAGAAACCGCCGAAGGGTGTCGCCTGCCCGTTGAGCTTCATGTCGACGTCCTCCATGTTGAGGCCGGACATGTCCAGGTGCTCGCGGATGTTGGTCATCTGCCCGATGCAGTGCGTCTCGACGTAGCCCTGCAGCTCCTTCAGCAGCGCGGGCAGCTTGTCGATCTGTTCGACGTTGACATCGGAGTCCTTGGGCAGGGACGGTTCCCCCATGGCGCCTTCCTCTCGAACTGCGGACCGCGCCCGGTCATGAGACAGGATCGGCGTGGCACCCGCGGTGCCACGCCGATC